>JAZOTV010000157.1:0-4692 GCA_045657815.1 Akkermansia sp. | reverse complement strand
TACTCTCCAGAATCTGTTCGCGCTTACTTATCAACTCACCTGTCTGATTCACCAGCGGCGGCACAATGGTAAGTCCCAGCCCCACCAGCATCTCCCCCGCGACAGCCATGACCGAAACCACTGCCCACACACGCTTTTTGATGCGCTTCTGCACCAGTGCCACGCAGGGAGAAAGAATATAGGCAAAGAACCCGGCAATCACCACAGGAAGGAGCACCGGCTCCAACGCCACAAACAATGCCCCCAGCCCGAACAACAAGCTGCAGACCAGAATCACCACCACAGCCAGGGCAATCCCGGTGAGCGCAGCCCAGCAAATCTTGCGCTGAAAAATCGTCGGTACTTCCTTATCCTGAATTTTCATGCAGGAATCATACCCTCATTCCGGCTTACCGTCAACGCCAAATGTGCGCACAATCCGCACAATATTCCACACAGACAAGACAGCAAGCATAACAGCGACGCCAAGCCACACCCCATCTACCACCCCACTGAAGCACAGAGCAGCCCCGGCATCCAGCAACACCATGAGCCAGATGGCCAGCGGCGCACTCTGTCCGGCCTTCTGCCAATACACCAGGCGGAATATACCCAGCAGCAGAGCCGGCTGCATCAAGAGCATCATCAGGCTAAGACTTGTATCCCACCACGCGCGCTCACGTCTGGATACATCAATTGCGGCATAGTACATCTCATCCTCGTACAGCCCATGAATCGGGCTGATTTCCGAGCCGCGCTGCACACCGCGAACCACCACAACCGATCCATTGGCAGACATGCAGCAGCGCATTTGCCTCGGAGTCTCGCCCTCAAACAACAGATGCAGGTAATGGGGGTCATCGGTCGGCTCTACACGCACATGTGAATCCCAGGCATCAGGCAGATTCAACCCCTCCTGAGGAAGCGGCTGTTTTCCTATATGCCCCGCCAGATATTCGTTCATCTTCCGCAAGGAAAATGCACCCAGCCGGACATTGCGGGCATGGCAGTTCTTACTCCGCAAGGGCAGGCCCATAAACGAACGTTCCTGAGTGTAGGCGCTATCACACAGCTCCAGCCGAAGCGCCTGGCAGCGCACGCCGATATCCCGCAGCTCCAGCCACTCATCGGTATACGCCGGCGCTGTCACCTGAACCCGGCGCCCTTCATTGGCAGGGTCCACAACATCCGGGTTAATCTTCAGATACGGTTCCTCATGCAACACCGCATACAGCTCCCCGAGCCTCCGGGCGTGGCAATAGGACAGGGTCAGCACCAATCCCAGGAGCTGCAGTGCCAGCACCACCCGCAAAGTGACGCACAAGTACTTCATTCCCCCAGCAGCTGAGTTTCCAGCACCTCCATCGTTTCACAGATGGGCGCTGGCCATTCCCGCAGGGCAGCCGGGTCGGCAGCATAGCCCCAGCCCACCAGAATCAGCCCCGTGCCGGCATTCTCTGCACAGCGGGCATCAAAAAGAGAATCTCCCACCAAGGTGATTTCCGCAGTAGAAACACCCCACTGCTCTGCAATGTGGTGCATAGAGGCCGGATTCGGCTTGCGGGGAAACGCCGGGGTATAACCCAACACCACATCGAAAGGCACCGTGGGGAAAATATGCCGCACCATGGGTTCCGTCACCTCGTGCGGCTTATTGGAAAGCACCGCCATGCGCACCCCGGCAGCAGCCAGTTTCTCCAGCAAACCGGTGATTCCATCATACGGGCGGGTGTACTCCTCCCCGCACCAGCAATGCGGGTATTCCCTACGGAAGGCAGCATGCACACGCTCCAGTTCTTCCGGCGGAGCATCCGCAGAATCCGGATACCCAAGGGCCTGAGCACAGAGATTCGCGGCCCCGCGCCCAATCATGCCGCGCACCTTCTCCGGCGCATGAGTCGGGTACCCGCAAGCAGATAAAGCACGGTTGATTCCCGCCGCAATACCAGGCAGGGAATCAACCAATGTGCCATCCAGGTCAAAAACCAGATACCTTTTCATCAACGGGCAAATCCACGCTGGGAAGCACGCAGGAAATCCACGATGTAAGCAATGCACGGATTACTGCCATACTTCTCATCGCCGAGCACCTCAGCCAGCTTATCTTCCAGCTTGGTCTTATCCTCCTTGTACAGGAACAGTTTACGATACGCAAAGCGAATAGCGCGAATATCCTCCTCCGAGAAACCGCGGCGGGACAAACCCACCTGATTCACCGAGCGCAGGCACGCAGGAGAGCCCTCTGCAATCATGTAGGGAGCAATATCCTGCACCACCTTAGCCATGCCGCCCACCATGGCGTGGTCACCAACGCGCACAAACTGATGCAGAGCAGCGCAGCCAGAAACAATGACCCAGTTACCAATTTCGCAATGGCCGGCTGCGGCTGCATAGCCAGAGAAAATATTATGATTACCCACATGGCACTCATGGCCGCAGTGGGAGTGAATCAGGAAATTATTGTACGAGCCAATCACCGTGCGCAGGTCAGGCGCAGTGGAACGATTGATATTGCAATACTCACGGAAAACATTATAATCACCGATTTCAAGCGTTGTCGGCTCACCGGCATATTTAAGATCCTGGGTCTTGGTACCGATGGTAGCAAAGGGGAAGAACTCATTACCCTTACCAATCTTCGACGGACCGCCAATCACCACATGACTATGCAACACGCAACCCTCACCCAGTTGCACATGCGGACCTACCACACAATACGGCCCGATCTTGACATCATCGGCAAGTTCGCAAGTCGGGTCAACAATAGCTGTCGGATGGATATCTGCCATATTCCGTATACTAGCACCGCAGCCCCCGCGGCTTCAAGCACAAAATAGCAATTTATTCAAAATATACCGGGAACACGCTTGCCGCCAGCCAGCGGGTGTGCTACAATGCCCGTACAACACCATGGCCGACCGCATTCCTGTACGAAACCCCAACGAAATCTGCAAACTCCGCAAAGCCGGAGAGGTATCCGCCCGCATCCTCATGGATCTCCAGTCCATCATCCGCCCCGGCATTACCACCAAGGAGATTGATGACTACGCCAAGGAACTTTTCCGCCGCGAGAAATGCGGCAACGCCTTCTTCGGCTACGGCGGCTACCCCGGCCAGCTCTGCATTTCCGTGAATGAGGAAATTGTGCACGGCATCGGCGGTCCCCGCGTGCTGCGCGATGGCGATATTGTCAGCCTGGATGCCGGCGCCATTGTGGATGGCTGGTATGGTGACAACGCCATGACAGTCGGCGTGGGCGAAAATGTGAGCGTGGAAGCCCGCAAGCTGATGGCCGTTACCGAGGAGGCACTGTTCCGTGGTATTGAGCAGGCAAAGCAGGGCAATTCGCTCATGGATGTCTGCGGTGCCATTGAGGACCATGTGCGCCCCTTCGGGTTCGGCATTGTGCGCGACTATGTGGGCCACGGTGTGGGCCGCCACCTGCACGAAGAGCCGCAGATTCCGAATTACCGTCCGAACTACCCCCTTCCCCGACTCAAGCGAGGCATGATTCTGGCCATCGAACCCATGATTACCCTGGGCTCTTACCGCGTACGCGTGCTGGAGGATGACTGGACCGCCGTAACGACAGATGGTTCCTGGGCCGCTCATTTCGAACACACCGTGGCCGTAGGTTCCCGCGGCGGCGAGATTCTGACAGAACGCCCGCGCATTGCGCTGCCTGAGCAGCTCGGCATTACCCTGTAGTCTACCAAGCCTATGCGCAGGCGCCTCTTCCTGATGGCTCTGGTAGCAGCCCTGGTGCTGATACTGGCAGCACTGCGAGCCGCCCTCATGGCCACCCCGTTCACTGGTGGCAGCACGTGGGGTGGTTACAGTTTCTGGGAACTGCGCCACAGTCTGCCGCAAGGGGTATTCAGCGCAGCGCTTCTACTTATCTGCAGCGCCGCATTCTCCCTGAGTCTGCAGTCTGCCGTGAACCTGGCGCTCAAAAAAGATATTTGCATCAACTCGTTTTTACGCGTTGCCACAGCCTGCCTCTGGTGCGGGGTCCCTGTACTAGCCTGCTGCCGTTTGTGCATGCACCTCATCTTTCCTCCGGAAATGACCTGCATTCCATCGGAGCTACCCTTCTGGGTGCTGGGAACCATATCATTTATACTCATGCTATGCCTGCCGGCAGCACAGCTCAGGCATAAGGTCTTTTCGTGGCTCGTCCTGCCCGCTTCAGTGCTCAGCCTGTTGACTTGCGGGGAGTTGCAAAGCCAAACTCTCGCCATACTGCCAGGCTGTCTTTTCCTTTCGGCAGGAATGATTCTTCTCCTGGCCGGATACAGGTTCTCTGTCTCTTCCTGCATCTGCATCCTGGGGGGCGCTCTCCACGCCATGCTGACCATCCCCGACCTACCCGGCAAATTCGCGTACGCAGCCACCCTGCTCTGCCTTACCCCGGCGCTGTATCTCAAACTCACTACCCGGCAAGGCTGATTTTGCCAAAAAAGCAGGATTTGTCAGGAATGAATGATTGCATTCCTGCAGAAAATATGGTAAATGTGTGGTGTACGTAGTTCAATCTCTCACCATATCTGCATACTATGGCTACTCCGAAACTGAAAACCGCCAGTGCACCGGCGGCACCGACCCGACTGCTGCGCCCCTCTGGTGCTGCCCCCGCCAAACAAGTGACTCTCAAGAGCGCCACCGGCAAGACCATCACCCCCAAGACGGCAACACCCAAGGAAGCTGCCCCCA
>JAZOTV010000156.1:0-2996 GCA_045657815.1 Akkermansia sp. | reverse complement strand
TATGAGGCCGCGGGCTATGCCATGCCCCGCCTGGTGTTCTGGAATGTGGCGCAGCGGAATTACGGCAATGTGCCGGTGCGCTATGATCAGCAGGGCACCATGCTGGTGGGTGGCTGCAAGCCCGGCATGTTCGAGCAGCTGCTTTCCGGCAAGACGCCGGCGGATTTCATGCTCTCGGTGCTCAATTCGGAGCGCTACCAGCCCATTATGCTGGCATAGCCATTCCCGCAATAAGTCACAAGCTCAATTCCCGATAGTAATCTGCTCCCCTGGTTGTATTTCCTGCAGCCCGGGGAGTATTTTTGATGTGGTGTATGGTTGTTTCTGCTTGGGGCTGCTCGTAGATACGCCCTCACAGGCAAAATGGGGCTGGACCCGGCTCATTTTGGAACGGAAATGAGCCGAACGGAGACGAGGGGTGCTCTAAGGGGAAGCCTGATTAGAGCAGAGCGGTTAACTGGTGGATGGCAAAGAGCGGCAGGTTGAGCAGACGGCAGGTAGAGCCGGTATCACTGAGCGGAAGCTGCTGTTCATTCCAGCCTGCCAGTGAGGTGCGCACCGCGCTGGGGCACATGTGTTTGTGGCAGTAGGCCTTCAGGCTTTTGGATTGAAGGTTAGTCTCTGCCTTTACTTCGATGGGGATGATCTCCATGTCGAACTGAATAAGGAAATCGATTTCACCGCGCCCGTTGTCTGAGGCCCAGTAGAAAGGAGTGAGCTGGCAGGATGTTCGCAGCTCCTGCTGTACGTATTGTTCTGCAAGGGCTCCCTTGAACTCGGTGAAAATACGGTTTCCCTCCAGGAGGATTCTGGGGGAGAGTTCTGCCTTGGCGGTAAGGAGGCCTATGTCCAGGAAAAAGGCCTTGAATGCCTGCTCCTGATAGGCTGATAGCGGCATAGCAGGCTTCGCCACTCTGTTAACCAGGAGGATGAGTCCGGCATCCTGCAGCCATTGCAGGGCAAGTTCCAGGTCACGCATGCGGAAGTTAGGCTGCACCTCCTTGCAGAAGAATTTCTTATTTTCCTTGGAAAGTTGTCTGGGGATGGAGTCCCAGATGAGTGATAGCCGCGGTGCGATTTCCTTGGGGGCATGCTTGGTAAAATCACGCTGATAGCCGTTGAGCAGGGTTTGCTGTATGTATCGTACCTGATTAAAATCGCCAGTATTGATGTAAGTTGCAACAGCTTCGGGCATGCCGCCAACGAAGTAGTATATTTTGAGCAGCTCTGCTAGCTTGCCGGAAAAATTGTTGCTGAGTGCCTGGTCGTGGCTGGCCAGCAGGTCTGCATACAGCTGATGGCCACTGGCAATAAGGAATTCCCGGAAACTCATGGGGTACAGGTGAAGCATATCCACCTTGCCTACCGGGAATCCAGTGCCTTTATGTTCGTAAAGTCCTAGAAGAGAGCCTGCCGCGATGACGTGGTGTTCGCGGGCTTCCTCGCAGAAGTATTTGAGTGAGGTGAGCGCATGGGGGCATTCCTGGATTTCATCGAATATGATTAGTGTCTTACCTGCCTCCAGTGGGAATCCGGCATGTAGTTGGATGACCATGAGAAGGCGTTTGATGTTCAGGTCCTGCTCGAAGTTTTGCTTGATTTCGGTATCCAGGTCGAAGCGAATGTAGGCAATGTTTTTGTAGTGTTGTGCACCGAATTCCTGCATGAGCCAGGTCTTGCCTACCTGGCGGGCTCCCAGTAGCAACAGCGGCTTTCGATTTGGGTTTTCTGCCCATGTCTTCAGGTCTGAAATTCGCTCTCGTAACATGCTTTTTTTTCTTGAGATTTAGAGTAATCTTCTTTTTATTGAAAGTCAATAGAAAATAGAGATGCTCCCACATTTTCTGCACGACTTTTGGGGTTTTCTTCCACGTTTTCTGCACGACTTTTGTGTGTTGCCCCCACATTTTCTGCATGACTTTTGGAAATTGAATCTCTTTCTCGCGCGCGTGCGCGAAGAATTTTTACTTCGCACTTCGCACATTGTAATTCGTACTTGCTTACTTGTGTGTGTGTGGTAGAATGCGGTGCATGGCAAATGCTTTGTTGACAGTGCGTGGGTTGCGGCGTGCGTTTGGCGAGGTTCAGGCGGTGCGGGATGTATCGTTTGAGCTGGAGCGGGGGCAGTCGGTGGGTGTGATAGGCGCGAATGGCGCGGGTAAGACAACGATGATGCGGATTCTTGTGGGGCTGGATTTGCAGGATGCGGGCAGCATCTGCATAGATGGCGTGGCGATGGAGAAGGAGCCGCAGAAGCTGCGCGGGCGCATCGGCTGGATGCCGGATGCGTTTAACCCGCCAGCGAATACCACGGTGTGGGAGTATGTGGATTTCTTTGCGCGGGCGTTCGGTCTGCGTGGGGAGAAGCGCGATGCGGAGGTGGCACGTGTGCTGGAGTTCTGCGGGTTGCAGGAGCTGCAGGAGCGCCGCGTGGATAAGCTTTCGAAGGGTGAGCAGCAGCGGGCGAATATGGCGCGCATGCTGATTGGTGACCCGGAGCTGGTGGTGATGGATGAGCCGGCGGCGGGGCTTGACCCGCGCGCGCGTCTGGAGTTCAAGCACTGCGTGCGCGAGCTGGTGCGGCAGGGGAAGACGCTCTTGATTTCCTCACATATTATCTCGGAGCTGGCGGAGATGTGCGATTCGTTTATCCTGATGGATAAGGGACAGGTGCTGCGCCACGAGGGCTGCGAGGAGATGCGCGCGGCGGGCACGGCGCAGCGGCTGGTGTATGAGTTCCGCCTGGCGGATAACGGGGCAGGGGCGCTGCAGCAGGCGTTGGAGGCGCTGCCGGAGTGGGAGCAGGTGGAGCTGCTGGCAAGTCGGATCGTAGCCATGTCGTTCTGTGAGCCAAGGAGTTGGCACAATAATTTGTCTTCCTAAGACCGCTTGGCCTCCGACTTGGTGTATGAGTTCCGCCTGGCGGATAACGGGGCAGGGGCGCTGCAGCAGGCGTTGGAGGCGCTGCCGGAGTGGGAGCAGGTGGAGCTGCTGGC
>JAZOTV010000155.1:0-5434 GCA_045657815.1 Akkermansia sp. | reverse complement strand
CCCCACCGCCTGCTGATTCTGAATCCCCGTTTCCGAAAGCGTCATGGCCACCATCGTACTGGGAGTCTGCGGTTCCATCGCTGCCTACAAGGCCGCGGGCGTGGCCTCGCGCCTCGTCAAGCTGGGGCATGAGGTGCACTGCGTGTGCACGCCTACGGCTTTGCAGTTTGTGACGCCGCTCACGCTCATGACGCTCTCCCGCAACCCGGTCATTACGACCTTTGAGGACGAGACCGGCAGCTGGGTGCCGGTGCACATCGACCTCGCGCAGCGCGCCGACATCCTTGCCATCGTCCCCGCCTCGGCCAACACCATGGCCTGCATGGCGCACGGCCAGTGCCCGAATGCCCTCACCAGCCTGTACCTGGCCTACCGCGGCCCCGTGCTTATCTTCCCCGCCATGAACGGCATGATGTGGGACCACCCCGCCACCCAGGCCAACGCCACCACCCTGGCCGCCCGCGAGCTGCACCGCATTATCGGCCCGGCAGAGGAAGGAATGCTGGCCTGCGGCGTGCCGGGCAAGGGCCGCCTGGTGGAGGAGGAGCTCATTGTGCAGGAAATCCTGCAGGCTCTGCCGCAATAATTGAACTCAGCAAACAGCTTTTTCCTTGCCTTTTGCGCCGCATATTGGCATACTGAACACGCTTATGCCCGCCATCGATATTATCGACTCTGCCGGTAACGCTTACCGCTATGACCTGCCCGAGGACGGCTCCGTGCTGCTCATCGGCGCCGGGGAGGAGTGCTCCGTTTCCCTGCCGCATATCTCTGAGCTGCAACCGCAGCACTGCACCATTGCCCTGCAGGAGGGCGAATACGTGCTCACCGCAGTGGCGGGTGCCCCGCTGCTGGTGGAAGGCGAAGCCCATGAAGCCGCCGTGCTGGTGCCCGGGGCAGAATACCGCATCGGCACGGCCACGCTGGTGTACGATGCCGGTACCGGGGAAGCCGCAGAAGAAGAAGAAAAAGAAAGTGCCCCCGCCCCGAAGCGGAGGCCGCGCAGGCAGGCCCCGCTGGGAGCCTCGCTCTCCTACACCGAGGAAGACAGCGTGCTGCACATCATCTTCCGCCGCCTGTATGTCATCTTCATTCTGGCAGCAGCCTTACTGGCCGGCCTCACCATGCGCTACTGGATGATTACCGGTGAGTTCCTCATCGACGAGCTGCTCAAATAAACCATCCGTCCGCCCTGATTTTCCAAAAAGAAAACGCCGCATGATGCGGCGTTTTCTGTTAATGAAGCAACATCAGCGCGGCACATATTTTCCCGTTTTCGGAAGCATGGCCTCCGGGTTAGCATAAGCCTCCTGCACCCGGCGAATAATTTCCTCGCGCTCAGCGGGGTCATCCACACAATCTGCCGTCTGCAACTGAAGAGCCCGGGCCACCAGCACATCCTCCACCGTGCGGGCACGGCGCAGCACATGAACAGCAGCCCCATTCAGGTAGCGGCTCTTGAGCGCCAGGATGCGGGCGCGGTTACCGGGAAGCGCCGCAGCCAGATAGCGGTCATAACAATCCAGCATAGCATGGCGGGACATAATATATTTCGGCAGCTCATCCTGCAACTGCTTCATCTGCTCTTCCGCAGCAAGCGTGCCCCTCCAGCCGGTTCTGTTCTCCGGGTCAGCAGATTCCAGCAGCTGGCGCAACCAGGAATTGTATTTGCGGTAAGAATCCGGGTACAGGGCATACGCAGCAGCCAGATGCTCAGCCCGCCGAGCAGAATCCGCCTCCGCAGCCTGAAGATGCTGAAACACCTGCCATGCCGGCTCCAAAGCCTTAATGACATCCGGCAGGCGGGTCATCCCGCCGGTAAATCCGCCAAGGGCATGGCCTTTCCCATCCAGCAGGATGACCGTAGGAAAACCACCCACCCCATACGCCTTGACAAGGGCATTATTCTGCTCCATCAATTCCTTCGGCAGGCGTGTAGTACGCGGCAGATCCACCTCCAGATACACGAATTTATCTGCACCATAATCCGCAAACGCCGGTGTATCCAGCACGCGGCGGCGCAGCACGATGCAGAAGTGACACCAGTCCGAACCCGTGAAATCCACCAGCACAGCCTTGTTCTCCTGCACCGCCTTTTCCTTTGCCGCAGCAAAATCGGTCATCCACTCCGCCGCTGTGGCAGGCATGATACACGCCACCGCAGCAACCGCTACCTTAAACCAATTCTTCATCATAAGTATCTTTTCAACATTTACTCAATCACCAGGCGGCGTTCGCGGCGGCAGGCGCGGCGGTTTCCCGGCAGGTTCACCCGGGCAGAGGAAGCATCCGGAGGCAGAATAGCCAGAATATTCAGCACCATTTCCTCACTGATATCAGAAACCTCCTTCTCCTGCAGGTAGCGGCGCAGAATGGCCTTCTGCAACACCGGGGGCTGCTGCCACATGAACGGCAGGTACAGGCGCCCCTGTGGATCCCGATACGGCAGCACCGCCAGGGCTGCCTCCAGAGCATCCATGGTTTCAGCATGCAAGCGCGCACTGCGGTTGAGAATGGGGGTCACATCACGCCCCAGAGCCTTATTGATAGCAGGCAGAGCCTCCAGTCGCAGCGCATTACGGGCTACATCCGGCACAGCATTGGTGGCATCATCCCGCCAGGGCTGGCCTATGCTCTGCAACCAGGCCGTAAGCTCTGAGCGGCGGCAGCTGAGCAGCGGCCGCAGCCAGGTAGTTCCCCCGGCCACATACACCGGCTGCATACCGCGCAAACCAGCAGAGCCACGAGCCAGGCGGAACAGCACCGTCTCTGCCTGATCATCCGCATGATGCGCCAGCACCACCGTGCGGCCGCCGCAGCGGCGGGCAGCAGCAGCCAGCAGCCAGCGGCGCGCGTGGCGGCCGGCTGTTTCCAGAGATACCCCCTGCTCCACAGCCAGGCCGGGCACATCCACCCGCTGCAATTCAAAGGGCACATCAAGTTCCTCGCACAAGCGCGCGCAGAAAGCAGCATCGGCATCTGCCTCTGCGGCGCGGATACCATGGTGCACATGCAGGGCGTGCACACAGCAACCCTGCTGCACCAACAGGCGCAGCAGGGCCACAGAATCGCGGCCTCCGCTCAGCCCCAGAACCACCGGTTGCCGCAGGTGCGGCAGGCAGTCCGGCTCCAGCGGAAGCGGGCAGCTTGCATCATTCCTCATCATCGGCATCTGCAGCCTTGCGGGATTTCCTGCCCTTCTTGCCCTTGGCTGTCTTAGCCGCCAGCTCCGGGGCAAACTTCTTGAACAGCTTCTCGGCGTTGGCATCCTCTTCCACCTCAATAGCCTTCACCACACCGCTGGCGTATGCCACCAGAATCTTGCCATTGTGGCGTTCTGCCGCAGGCAGCACCTGCTTCTTGAAGGAGTCCAGATCCGTCACGCTCTCCCCCTTCACCGGGTTACCATCGGAAAGCCAGGGCAGCTTGTCCAGATTCTGCCGGGCCGTGGTGCGGATGCAGGAATTCGGGTTTTCGGGGTCATCAGATGCATCCGTCCAGGAAACATAGGACACCGTGCGCTCATCCGCAGCAAAGGTGCTGTCGCTGCCAACCGTGGCGCGCGTATCTGCCGGACAGTGGAAAATAGAGGAAACCTTCATCTTGCCCCCCATCTGGCGGGGGTACACCACGGCGTCCAGCTCAGGCGCCACAGAAAGCCACCAGCCATCACTCTCGTTCACGGTCTCTGTATCTTCATCATCCTCCATGCCGCTGGTGGGAAGCAGGCTGGGGTGGGCAATATCCTGGCTGTATTTGATACCCAGCTGGTGGAGCTGCTCCAGCTGCGCGCGGCATTTGGCCTCATCGCCCACGCCCATCTGGGAATAAATTGCAGTACCGGCCACGCTGGCCAGTGTCACCAGAATGGCAATCACCACCAGCAATTCAATCAATGTGAAACCGGCTGCCTGCCGGATAGAGTTGTGAAGCTTCATACAGCACTTACTCTACCACATTTCTGCACTACCGCAAGAAAAATAACCACCCCCGGCCATGAATACGCAATTTTGGCTTGCATTCAGGCATTTCACTGATACAATCCGGGCTGCACACGCAGGCGGTCATCCGCCGTTAACGATATCTAACCAAGAACACAACGATGAACATTCTCCACGACAAGGACGCCGATGTAAGCGTTCTCAATGGCAAGACAGTGGCCGTGATCGGCTACGGTGCCCAGGGCCGCGCCCAGGCACTCTGCATGCGCGACAGCGGCGTGCACGTGATTATCGGCATCCGCCCCGGCAAGAGCTGGGATGCCGCTGCCCAGGACGGTTTTGAAGTCATGCCCGTAGCTGAGGCTTCCGCCAAGGCCGATATCATTCACATTCTGCTGCCCGACGAGCACCACGGCGAGGTATACGAGACCCAGATCAAGCCAAACCTGTGCGCCGGCAAGACTCTGTGCTGCTCCCATGGTTTCGCCTATGTGTTCAAGACCATCGTTCCCCCGGCAGATGTAGACGTGATTATGGTAGCTCCCAAGGGCCCGGGCACCGAGGTGCGCCGCGTGTTCGAGGAAGGTTTCGGCTGCCCCGGTCTCATCGCCGTGTGGCAGAACCCCTCCGGCAACGCCCAGCAGACCGCCCTGGCCATGGCCAAGGCTGAGGGTCTGACCCGCGGCGGCGTGCTGGAATGCACCATGCAGCAGGAAACCTACGAGGACCTCTTCGGTGAGCAAAACGTGCTCTGCGGTGGTCTTGTGGACCTCATGAAGTACGGTTTCGAGACCCTTATCGAGGCCGGCTACCCCGCCGAGATGGCCTACTTCGAGTGCGTGCACGAAGCCAAGCTCATCGTAGACATCATCTACAACAAGGGCATCCAGGCCATGAACGGCGTCATCTCCAACACCGCTGAGTTCGGTGAGTACTACAACGGCCCGCAGATTCTCGGCCCGGAGGTCAAGGAGAAGATGAAGGAAAGCCTCAAGCGCATCGAAACCGGCGAATTCGCCCGCGTGTGGCTCGCCGAGGCCGCTGCCGGCGCCCCAACCTGCTCGCCAAGCGCGCTGCTCTGGCCGAGCACCCCGTCGAAATCGTGGGCAGCAAGATCCGCGCCCTGTTCGAACGCAACTAATCACACCTCTATATCACGATTCGGCGGGTTGGCTCAACCCGCCGAATCTTTTTCTCCCCTTCCCACCTCCACCACACCCCCATGCCGAACGTCATCAAGGTCGAAAACGCCACCGTCTTCCTCACCGGCCGCGAAATCCTCCACAACATCAGCTGGCAGGTCCGCAAAGGCGAGCGCTGCTTCATCCTCGGCGCCAACGGCGCCGGCAAGACCACCCTCGTCCGCATGCTCATGGGCTATGCCTGGCCCCTCTTCGGCGCCACGGTGGAGGTGCTCGGCCCCCGCTTCGGCACCGTGAACCTCCAGGAGCTCCGCAAGCGCATCGCCTGGGTCAGCCCGCTCATGCACCAGT
>JAZOTV010000154.1:0-16061 GCA_045657815.1 Akkermansia sp. | reverse complement strand
CTCCGGCATATCTCGGGGTTAACCTCCCTCTTTTGTACTGGTGTGTATGCTTCTGCATGGGGCTGGCTGCCTTTGTGTGCTGGAGAGCCTGCCTGGAGGAGTCGCCGGGGCTGTTTATCCTGGCCTCATTTCCTGCGATGCTGGGGTTGGGGCTGATGGTGCTGCCATATGTTATCCGGCGCGAGTCACGCCGCACGGTGTATGCTATCACCAACCGGCGTGTGCTGGTCTGCGCTAAGACGGATGAGTCATGGCCGCTTACACCCGGTATGGTAATCAGTAATCTTCAGAATGAAAAGGGTATCGGGAATCTGGTCTTTGCCCTGCGACCCAGCACTGATCCTGACTGCAAACACCTCTTTGATGAGGTGGGCTTCATGAATCTCCGTGATGTACGCATGGTAGAGGAAATCCTGGAAAAGGCTATCGCAGAAAGGATGAAAGCATGAAGTCCACCGACCTCAGAGATTTCGGGCTGAGTCCCAGACTGTGTGGCAAGGTGCAGAAAGCCCTGCAGCCCGGTGAACAGGTGCGCTGGGCGGGGCAGCCTGTTATCAGGCATTTTGAGACCGACAGGGTAAACCGCGTGGTGGGGGTGCTTTTTTTCTCGCTTTTCGGACTTTTCGGCGCAGTGATGCTGTATTTCCTCTGGAAGGATAGAGTGAACACGGACTCAATGATGGGCGAGATTCTCAGCTGGATAATGGCCATGGTGTTTTTCATGGTGCCCATCGTTGCGTGTATTATCGCTCCACGGATGCATGCCGCCAGACTTCGGAGTACGGTCTATGTGATTACCAATCGCCGGGCAATTGTATGCGGCTGGGAGGTGAAATCCTGGCCGCTGGAGCCGGATATGGTATTCAGTAATGATCAGGCAAGGGACGGCTGCGGAAACCTGGTCTTTGGCCTGAGGGAAGATGAAAGTGTCGGTTTTATGGATATCCGCGATGTGCGGCTGGTGGAGGAGATTCTGGAAAAGGCCATAGCTGAAAGAGAAAACTCATGATGACTCTGCCGGAACAGCAATATCTGCAGCAGGTGCTCCGCAGCAGCGAGGAAATACGCTGGCGGGGTCGCCCTGCGCCGGAGTTGTTCACCGTGGATACGGTCATGTCGATGCTGGGTGGTGCGCTGGCTCTGGCCATTTGTGTAGGCTGGGTATGGCTGGCACGGGAGGTCGGTTGGGGCTTCGGGGTGTGTTCGCTGCCCGCCTGGTGGGGCACGTATCTGTTGTTGTCGGCCCCCTGGCGGCACAGGCGCAGGCTGCGCCGTACTCTGCTGCTGGTCACAACTGAGCGGGTGATGCTGCTGTATCCCGGCTGGACTGGTCGCGTGAAGATGGATGGCTGGAAGCTGCGCCCCGGTCTGTTGCAGCGCTATACGGTGCAGGAGGACGGCAGTGGTGATTTGATTTTCGGCTACAATATGCAGGTGGGAAGTACCCGCCACACCGGACGCACTGTGCCTTTCGGGCTGCAGTCTGTACCGGAGGTGGAGCATGTGGCCACGTTGATTCAGGAACTTTGTAAAAATGATGATGACTCCCGATGAACAGACCCGCCTGCAGGCAGAGCTGCTGCCCGGAGAAACACTGCTGTGGCATGGTCGCCCGCAGCTGCCGGTGGTGAACAGTACCACGCTGCCGCTTTTCCTGCTGGCTGTGTTGTGCCCGCTGCTTCTGCTGATTCCGCTTATGCAGCAGCGGCAGCTTCGCCGCACGCTGTATGTGGTGACTGACCGCCGTATTCTGGTGTACCGCGCCAACTGGTGGCGCGGCGTGCTGCGGCATGCCTGGCCGCTCGAGCCGGGTATCATCACTGCCCGCGTACAGCGCCCCGGGGGCAGGGGGGATTTGGTCATGGAATACACCTATGGCCACCGCGTGTCTCCCGATAAAGGCTTTCTCAATGTTCCCGATGCCCTGCGCGTGGCCCGGCTGATTGATGAGGCGGAGAAGAAACTCAACTGCCCCTGATGATATGATGCGTTTTGAAGAGTTACCCGTTCATGTGCGGCAGGAAGTGGAAAATGCTCTGCTGCCCGGTGAGGAGGTGCGCTATGTGACCCGTCCCCGTTCAAGGACCATGATGACGGGGGGTGCGTGGGCGCTTCTGGCATTTGCCATTGCATGGAACTCCATTATGCTGACGGTAGTCGGCCTCGTGGTGTGGTCGGTTCTGTGGGGCGAGGAGAAAGCAGCAACGCTGGTATCTGTTTATGCCGGGGTATTGATTTTCTTCCAGGTCGGGTATATGATCATGAATTTTGCAATGGGTGATGCCCGGCATCTGAGGCGTTCGCTGTATCTGGTGACCAATCGGCGTGTAATGATTCTGCGTCCGCGGGACATGCTGCTTTCCTATCCGTTGCGGAAGGGAATCATCAGGCAGGTGAAGGCGCGTGCGGATGGCTCGGGAACCTTGTATTTCGAAACGGGAGAGAAGCAGGAGGCTGCGGAGGAGGAATCACTGGACTCCGGTTGTTTCGCTTTTGTGCCGGAGATGCGCCGCGTGGAAGCCCTTATCAACGAACTGGCTGCCCAGGTTCCTCCTATGCCGGAGATGAACTGGCCCGCTATGGATTTTAGTGTGTTGAAGCCTGCCTGTCTCAGCCGCTTGCAGGAATCGCTGGAGCCTGGAGAGGTGGTGCAATGGGTGGGATGCAGCCAGGCGTCGGCGCAGATGGTGTCGGTGCGGACGCGCCGCCGGTATGGGGCCTGGGCGCTGATCAATCTTCTCGGCGTTGCCTGTGCTGTTATTTCCGCCGGGGAACAACTGGGGATACTGGTTCTGGGGTTCCTGTATCTGGTGATTGCCGCCTGTTTCCTGCTGCTGCTTTTTGGATACGAGCGTTCAGCCTACGCCATTACCAACAAGCGTGTTTGTTACATCAGACCAAAGAAGGTGAGTACTCTTTCCCGTGAATTGACTGCCATCGAGCACCATTCCGGCGGGGCGGTCAGCATCTCCTTGAAAACATACGGTGAGATACCGGAGTGTATGGCATGCCTTCCCAGTTCGCTCCCGGCTCTTATACTTCTTGGTAATCAATTCCCGGAGCAATAACCGATCAGCTGGCAAGCTGCTGGTGGTTGCGGAGGAAGGCGTTGAGCTCGTCGAGCATGCGGCGCTGGGTGGGGCAGATGCGCTGGCGGTCGCCCAGGAGTTTGCTGCAATTTTCCACCCCGGCAAATTCGTAGGTGGTGAGGCCGAGGCGGCGCAGTTGCTCCAGGTGCTGCTCCAGTTCGTTGAAGAAGAAGAGCGGGAGGGGGCTTTTCTCTGCCATTTCGTGCAGGTCGATGACTACGGGCGGGGTCTGTGGGCGCAGGTGCTCGGCGATGAGCGGCAGACCGGCCTGGCAGAGCATGCTCTTCATGCGCTGGAAGAGGTATTCCAGCGGCACGGCGTGCAGCGGGCATTTTTCCTCCAGATACAGCAGGATGGCCCTGGCGATTTCTTCGCGGAAGGGCAGGCGCACCCCGGCGGCATCGGCTGCCTGTTGCAGCACGGCTTCCAGCCATTCCCGATTGTAGTCGGAAATGACGCAGTGGCCGGTCTGCAGCAGCGGACGCTTGTTCTTGAAGGCTATCATGGCGTTATTCCAGGGCAAGTTTACGCTGCAGCGGATCCTGCACGGTCTTGATTTCCATGCGGCGCACCAGTTCAATGAATTCATCCACCGTGCGGAACTGGCGGTATACGGACACGTAGCGGATATAGGCCACCGGGTCGATGGTCTGCAGCTTCTCAATCACCTTCATGCCAATGACGGAGGAGGGTACCTCGCGCTGGTGGTCGCGGTGCAGGTCCGCCACAATCTCATCTACGGCGATATCCAGCTGGTCCATGCTCACCGGGCGTTTCTCACAGGCCTTCACCATGCCGCGCAGTATCTTTTCGCGGTTCAGGGCTTCGTGCAGGTTGTCGCGCTTCACCACGCGCAGCTCGGTGCGCTCAATCTGCTCGTAGGTGGTGTAGCGGTAGGCACAGCGCAGACATTCACGTCGCCGACGTATGCACGTACCGTCCTTCGACATACGCGAGTCGATTACCTTATCATCCATATATCCGCACTGTATGCATCGCATGCCCCCTACATTATCACAATTTCTTGTACCGTCAAGCGGGAAATGGTGCCATATATGGAATATCAAGGCTTTAGAGGAACACCAAATTCTTCGCTTTTCCGTAGCATTTGTCCATATCCTCCAGAAAACGAAAGAAAATTAGAAAAGTTCCAAAATAGGTATTGACATACCAAAACGGTAGTGATATAGTGAACGCGTTCCCGGACTAACGGGTAACCCATACACGACACAACAACACAACACGAAATACACACGACTATGAAGAAGTACCAGTGCACCATCTGTGGCGAAGTAATCGAGAGCGAGACCATGCCGGAAGTATGCCCCGTTTGCGGGGTGGATACCTTCATTGAGCTGGATGAAGCCGCCGAGAAGGTTTATGCCGATGAACACCGCGTAGGTGTGGCCAAGGGGCTGGACGAAGTGGTGGTGCAGGGGCTGCGCGATCATTTCACCGGCGAATGCTGCGAGGTAGGCATGTACCTGGCCATGAGCCGTCAGGCCGAGCGCGAGGGCTATCCCGAGGTGGCCGAGGCGTTCCGCCGCTACGCATTCGAGGAAGCGGAGCACGCCGCCAAGTTTGCCGAATTGCTGGGTGAAGTGCTGACCGACAGCACGGAGAAGAATGTATCCATGCGTGCCGATGCCGAGTTCGGCGCCTGCAACAGCAAGCTGGCTATTGCCAAGCGCGCCAAGGAGCTGGGCTATGATGCCATTCATGACACCGTGCATGAGATGTGCAAGGACGAGGCCCGCCACGGCAAGGGCTTCGATGGCCTCCTGAAGCGCTACTTCGGCAAGGCATAAAAAGCGATTTACCTGATACAGAAGGGCTCTGGGTTGAAACCCGGAGCCTTTTTGTGTTCATAAGCGGGCTGTGTCTTCAAAATCGGTATTCAGCATTTTGCGTTTTGCATTCTGCGTGTATTTATGATATGCTGCCTGCATGCAGAGAGAACAGCTGATTGCCGCCGCAAAGGAATTGAGCCGCGAGGTGAGTGCCCTGGAGTTTGCCGCCCCGGTGGCCTATACTTATAATCCGCTTGATTACGCCTGGGAGGGGCATGAGGCCTATATCCGCAAATTCGGGGCAGGGCAGAAGGATGTGCTGTACCTGGGCATGAATCCGGGACCCTTCGGCATGGCGCAGACCGGTGTGCCCTTCGGGGAGATTGCCGCCGTCACTCTGTGGATGGGCATCACTGCCTCGGTGGGCAGCCCGGAGCAGACCCACCCGAAGCGCCCGGTGCAGGGCTTTTCCTGTCCGCGCTCGGAGGTGAGTGGCCGCCGTCTCTGGGGCTTGTTTGAGGATATGTACGGCACCGCCGAGGAGTTTTTCAAGCATGCCTATGTGGCTAATTACTGCCCGCTTATCTGGATGAGTGAGACCGGCGCTAATATCACTCCCACGCAGCTGCCCAAGAGCCAGGTGGAAGCTCTGGATGCCGCTTGCCAGCGCCATCTGGTGCGCCTGATTGAGATTCTGCAGCCGAAGGTGCTCATCGGTGTGGGTGGTTATGCCCTGAAACAGCTGGAACTGGCCGCCGCCGCGCTGCCGGAGATGAGCTTTACCCTGGGAACCATGCTGCACCCGAGCCCGGCAAGCCCGGTGGCCAATAAGCACTGGCCCACTCGCCCGAAGGAGCAGATTCAGGCAATCCTGGCCCAGGCGGGAGTGTGAAATGAGGGTTTCTGAAATCTGTATTTACACCAGGTTCTGTATACCCAGCCCGACGAGCAATATTCCTGCGGCGGTTTCAAGCCAGCGTGTGGGCAGGTGGTGCAGCAGGCGGGCGCTGTGGAAGGAGAGCAGTGCGCACACAAAGGTGATGCCGCCGATGATGCTCACGGCTGTGGGGAGATGCAGATTCGGGCCGCCGATGTTGCCCAGCGCCATGCAGGCGCCCACGGCCAGCGCATCGATGCTGGTGGCAATACCCACCAGAATGAGGCCCCAGAAGCCCAGCGCCGTGGTGGAGGTTTCCTCTTCTTCCGCCTCACCCTGCCAGGCTTTGTAAATGATGCTGCCGCCCAGTGCGCCGAATACCAGCAGCACAACCCAGGGTGCCCAGGTGCTCACCACGGAGCGGAGCGCCTCACCGCCCAGATAGCCCAGCAGCGGCATGCCGGCCTGAAAAGCACCTACCGACAAAGCCAGCCACAGTGCGGCGCGACCGCGCCCTTTGCGCAGCACCATGCCGTATGAGAAGGCGTAAACCGTTGCGTCTACAGCAAGAGCCAGAGCAAGGAGGGTGATTTCCAGATAATTCATAAGCGGGCGCGCATCATACCAGAGGTTGCTGGCATAGTCAAGGGAATGTGAACTTATGGTGAATGATTAATGATTAGTGATTAATGATTAATGGTTGATTATAATGAGGGTGTGACGAGGTTTGCAGGAGGCTCAGATTGTGCTTTGTACCTTGTACATTGTACATAGGCAAGAGTTTGTTCTTGAAAAATGCAGTTTTTTGCGGTTCAATAGGGGGCATGAAGATACTTGCGATAGTCATGACCGTTTCGGCTGTGCTGCTGGGCTTGTCCTCCTGTGGTGAATGCTCCTGCAATTCGTACAATCCGGCCCTGCTGCGTGATGTGCCGGTGTATTCATCCCGAAGCTTCGAATAAAGACACCTATGTCCTTTGAAATACGCGAGAAACCGGAGATGGTGGAGCGGGCCCTGCTGGTGGGGCTGGGTATGCCGGGCGATTCCCGCCGGGAGCGCACCGCTCTGCTGGCAGAGCTGGAAGACCTGGTGAGTAACCTCGGCATCGGCATTGTCGGCACCATGCTGGAGTTCACCCGCGAGGTGCAGGCCAAGTATCTGTGCGGCATTGGCAAGGCTGAGGAAATCCGCGCCAGGGTGCAGGAACTCAATGCTGACTGTGTGATTTTTGATAACCTGCTGTCACCAAGCCAGCAGCGTGAGTGGGAAAAACTGACGGATGTCACCGTGATTGACCGAGAGGAGGTTATTCTCGATATCTTTGCCAAGCGTGCCCGCACCCGCGAGGCTGTGATGCAGGTGGACCTGGCTCGTATGCAGTATGCACTGCCGCGCATGACCGGCATGTGGAAGCACCTGGACCGCCAGCGCGGCGGCAGCGGCGGTGGCAAGGGCGGCGGCGCTGCTGCCCGTGGCGAAGGCGAAAAGCAGATTGAAGTGGACCGCCGCCTGGCCCGCGAACGCATCGAAGCTATCCGCGATGAACTGGAGCTGGTGCGCAAGCAGCGCGGCACCCAGCGCAAGGAACGCACCCGCCAGGGCATTCCCACGGCGGCTATTGTGGGCTATACGAACGCCGGTAAGAGTTCGCTGCTGAACCTGATAACCGGGGCAGGGGTGCTGGCTCAGAATATCCTTTTTGCTACGCTGGAAACCACCAGCCGAAAGATTGAACTGCCGGATGGCCAGCCGCTGGTCATGACTGATACAGTGGGCTTTATCCGCAACCTGCCGCACCGCCTGGTAGAGGCCTTCAAATCAACCCTGGAGGAAGCCGTACTGGCTGATTTTCTGATTCAGGTGGTGGATGCCAGTGACGAGGACGCCCTGCGCCACTACGAGACCACCTGCGAGGTGCTGGCCAGCCTGGGTGCGCAGGATAAGCCCATGGTGGTGGTCTGGAACAAGTGTGACCTCATTCCCGAGGAGGTGCGCGAGGTGACGCTTCAGGCGCTGTCTGCCAAGCTGAGCTGCCCGAGCCTGAGTATGAGCGTGAAGGACGGCCAGGGTGTGGATGCGCTGATGGCTGCCTGTGTGGAGATGCTCTCGCACCGCGTGGAGCGCCAGACCTACCGCATCCCCCTGGCCGAGAGCCGCATCATTGCCATCATGCACCGCGATGGCAAAGTGCTCGGCGCGGAATACGAGGGGAATGATGCCATTGTGGAGGCCATTCTTCCCAAGGAATTCGCTGCACGCCTGGCTCAGTACCGCGTATGAAACGACTCTGCCTCATCCTCTCGCTTGCCGTAGCCGGGTGCCAGATGTCCCCGGAGCAGTTGCAGGCATACTATGAGGCAGAAGGCGACCGCCTGGAGGAAGCCACGCGCCATGTCCGCCTGGCCTATACCTTCGAGGATTTCATTGCCAATCCGGAGTACCGCCACACGCGCGATATGTGGCGCGGCGGTGCGCTGGAGCAGTATGATCCGGCCCGGTCGCACGTGGAGGTTCTGCTGGAGGAGCAGCGCGGACGTTTGTATATCAACGGCACTATAGCCATGGATTTCCCCATTTGCTCCGGGCGTATCGGTGGTGCCGAAACACCGAAGGGCAGCTTCTGCATCACCCAGAAAGTGAAGGAATACCGTTCGAACCGATATGGCTCCTTCGTGAGTGCCGATGGCCAGCGTGTGGTGGAGCGGAATGTCTCGGCGGATGATGTGCCGCCGGAGGGTGCTGTGTTCGAAGGTGCGGATATGCCATACTGGATGCGTTTCAACGGCCCCATCGGCCTGCATGTGGGTAATGTGCACCGCGAGAGCGACTCTCACGGCTGCGTGCGTGTGCCGGAGGAAGCATGCAGCATCCTTTTTGATAAACTGGCCGTGGGTTCACGGGTGATTGTGAAGTGATATGATTACCAGATTATATTCAGCTGCGGTTGAGGGCATCAGGGGCTATGAGGTGGAAGTGGAGGTGGATGCCCGCCCGGTGGAAGATGCCGGCCGCATTACGGTGGTGGGGCTCCCGGATGCTGCCGTGCGCGAGAGTGTGCAGCGCGTGACTTCTGCCCTGACCAACAGTAATTTTTTCCGCCCTGGGGACCTGGCGGTTACGGTGAACCTGGCTCCTGCCGATATCCGCAAGCAGGGCCCCGGTTTTGACCTGCCCATCGCGCTGGCGTTGGAAATGGCCATTCAGACCAATTACCGCGATGTGCCGGAGGCCTTCAAGCGGCGCGTACCCACCGGGCTGGATTCCTGGTGCTTTGTGGGTGAGCTGGCGCTGGATGGCGTGGTGCGCGGTGTGCGTGGTGTGTTGCCGCTGGCGGTGGCTGCGCGTGATGCCGGGCGGAGCTGCATGATGGTCTCTCCGGAAAATGCGGCGGAGGCCGCAGTGGTGGAGGGGCTTGCCGTGTATGCAGTGGAGACTCTGCGCGAGGCCTGGGATGTGCTGGTGAATCCGGCCAAATTTCCACCCTACAAACTGCCGGAAGATATGCCGCCGCTGCCGGCCACGGTTGATTTTGATGAAGTGAAGGGGCAGCCCTATGCCCGCCGGGCTATGGAGATAGCGGCAGCGGGCGGTCATAATCTCATCATGTGCGGCAGTCCGGGCAGTGGTAAGAGCATGCTGGCCAGCCGCCTGCCTACGATTCTGCCCCCGCTCACGCAGGAGGAAGCCCTGGAGGCCAGCACTATTCATTCCGTGTGCGGCCAGCTGCCGCGCGCTGGGGGATTGCTGCGTTACAGGCCTTTCCGTAGCCCGCACCACACGATTTCGGATGTGGGCCTCATGGGCGGTGGGTCAACTATTACCCCGGGTGAGATTTCGCTGGCGCACCACGGTGTGCTGTTTCTGGATGAACTGCCGGAGTTTGCACGCCGCACGCTGGAAACCCTGCGCCAGCCGCTGGAAAGCGGTACTGTTACCATCTCCCGCGCCACGGGCAGCATGGATTTTCCCTGTTCCTTCATGTTCATCGCGGCCATGAACCCGTGCCCCTGCGGTTACCTGGGCGACCCACGCCACCGCTGCCGCTGCAGCCCGGCGGATGTAGTGCGCTACCGCAAGAAGATATCCGGCCCCTTGCTGGACCGCTTCGATATGGTGATAGAAGTGCCGCCGGTGGATCCGGCCAGCCTGCTGAGCAGACCGGATGGCGAGAGCAGCGCGGCTATCCGCGCCCGGGTGATGGAGGCCCGCGCCCGGCAGGTCGCCCGCTATGCCGGTACCGGTGTGAGCTGTAATGCCCGACTGAGCAGCAGGATGCTGCGGAAATTCTGTCCCCTTTCGCAGTCTCAGCAGCAGATGCTGCTGGATGCCGTGGCTCAGCTCGGTCTCTCGGCCCGCGCGTTCGACCGCATTTTGCGAGTGGCCCGCACCATAGCCGACCTGGCTGGGTGCGATATCCCCACGGATGCTCACCTCTACGAGGCCATCCAGTTCCGCCAGTCCGAAAGCCAGCTGCGCGGCTGATTACTTGCCCAGCCGCTCGCGGAAATACGCGATCGTGCGGTCAAGCCCCTCTACCAGCGGGATGGTGGGAGCCCAGTCGAGCACGGCGCCGGCCAGGGTGATATCTGGTTTGCGCTGGGTGGGGTCATCAGAGGGCAGGGGGAGCTGCACCAGCTTGCTGGTGGTCTGAATCTTGCTCAGCACCATCTCGGCCAGCTGGCGGATGGTGAACTCCCCGGGGTTGCCCAGGTTGACCGGTCCCGTGAAGCCCTTGGAGTTTTCCATCATGCGCACCATGCCTTCAATAAGGTCATCAATGTACTGGAAAGAACGGGTCTGCTGGCCTTCGCCGTAGATGGTGATGTCCTCACCGCGCAGAGCCTGACAGATGAAGTTGGAAACCACGCGGCCGTCCTCCGGGTTCATGAGGGGGCCGTAAGTGTTGAAAATGCGGATGACGCGGATGTCCACCCCCTCATGGCGGTGGTAGTCAAAGAAAAGGCTTTCAGCGCAGCGCTTGCCCTCATCGTAGCAGGCGCGGATGCCGATGGGGTTCACATTGCCGCGGTAGCTTTCCACCTGCGGATGAACCAGCGGTTCGCCGTATACTTCGGAGGTAGAGCTGAGCAGAATACGTGCGCCGTGTTTCTTGGCCAGGTCGAGCATGTTCAGCGCACCGAGCACGCAGGTCTTGGTGGTGAAGATGGAGCGGGCGTTCTGGTAGGCAGGGGGAGAGGCCGGGCAGGCCAGGTTGTAGATTCGGTCCAGTTTTTCCGGGCACTCGTAGGGGTAAATCACATCATGACCCACAAAGTGGAAACGCGGATTATCCATGAGGTCCTTGACGTTGTCCAGCGAACCGGTGTAATTGTTGTCCAGGCAGATAACACGATGACCATCTGCAATGAGGCGGTGGCAGAGATTGGCACCCACAAAGCCGGTGCCGCCGGTAACGAGGATATTCAACATAACTGTGTGCGTCAGTTTATATCCATAATCGGTGGAAAGCAAGACAAATGTTAGGCTTGCGTTGTCATAACGCCAGTGATAGAATGCCCGCATGAGTGAGACGAAATTGACGCCGGAGCTGGTACGCGCAGCACTGACCACAGTGAAGTACCCCGGTTTCAGCCGTGATATTGTGGCATTCGGGCTGGTGAAGAATATCAAGGTAAGCCCGGAGGGCCGGGTGGATGTGGAGCTTCGCGTGGAAAGCCGGAACTCGGATGTTCCCCGCTATGTGTATGAGCGCGTGGTGAGTGTGTTGCAGGAACTGCCCGGTGTGACCTCGCACGAGGTGCAGATGGAACACCGCGCTCCCGAGCAGAAGAAGGCCGAGCGTGAGGAAGGTGACAACCCGGACGACTGGAAGTCCAGCGTGCCCGGTGTGAAGCATGTGATTGCCGTGGCCTCCGGCAAGGGCGGCGTAGGCAAGAGTACGGTTTCCGGTAACCTGGCGGTTGCCCTGGCGAAACTGGGCTATAAGGTGGGCCTGCTTGATCTGGATTTGTATGGCCCCTCCATGGCGCTGATGTTCGGCACGAATGAACGCCCCGGCTGCAGCGATAAGGAACAGTTCCTGCCGGTGGAAGCCCACGGGGTGAAGCTGCTTTCCATGGCGCTGCTGGTGGATGGTGACACGCCGCTGGCTGTGCGCGGCCCTCTGGCCACCCGCTATGTGCAGCAGTTCCTGCGCGATGTGGAGTGGGGCGGGCTCGATTTTCTGATTCTGGACATGCCCCCCGGCACCGGGGATATTCAGCTCACCATTGTGCAGACGGTGACACTGGCCGGTGCGGTCATTGTGACCACGCCGCAGGAAGTGGCGCTGATTGATGCCCGCAAGGCCGTGGGCCTGTTCCAGCGTGTGAATACGCCGATTCTGGGCATTGTAGAGAACATGAGCTACTTCCACTGCCCCAGCGATAACCGGATTTACCACATTTTCGGCGAAGGCGGTGGCGAGCGCGAGGCTCAGAAACTCGGGGTGCCGCTGCTGGGTAAGTTGCCGCTGGATACCCGCACCCGGGCTTGCGGCGACGAAGGCTCGCCTGTGGCGCTGGAGAACCCGGAGACCAACGCGGTTTCAGCGGCGTTCCGCGAAGTAGCAGCCAGGCTGGCGGTCGCGCTGGGCGAGCCGCCGCAGATGTGATGCTTCCCGTTTGACATGGGCCTGCCGGTGTGTTATTCTTCTCTGTAAATATGAAATCATCTGCCATGCGTAATTTCTTCTACCTGCTTCTGGCTGCCGTGGGGGTGGCTGCGGTGTCATTTGCCCCGGCCACTGCCCGGGATGATGAAAAGCCTGCCCCGGCAACGGCTGCCCAGGCGAATCTGAGCCGTGCCTTCATTTCGGAAATCAAGGCATTGACCGAGGCTGAGACGATGCTGAAGACCATTTCTGATGCCAAGAGCGCCAAGGCGGTCAAAACGAAGCTGATGCATAAGTTCTCCCTGCTGCGCCCCATTCAAGGCGGTACGGAGGCTCAGCTCCTGGAGCTGGCTCGAGCTCAGAACCGCGTGAGCGCGGTGATGTGGGACCTGAAGAAGGAGCCTTACTTTGAGTCGGAGGGCCTGCAGGAACTCTGGACTGTGATGACTCACCACTATGCCCGCCGCTCGGCTGGTGCGAGATAAATGCGCCACCTGGTTTCCATCTTTGTGCTTGCTCCAGCAGCGTATGCATCACTGCTGGACAGCGATGCGCCTGTAACGCTGGATGCCGGGGAGCTCTCCCGGATCTGGCAGGAGGTGCGCAGCGGTGCTCCGGCCGCTCCTGCCGCCGGCGCTGCAGATACCTGGCAGTCAGCTTTGCTGGCGGGGGATTCTGAGCTTGGACGCGTGCTTCTTCTGGCTTGGTTGCAGGAGCAGAACCCGCTGCTGCCCATGCTTGCTCATGCGCAGGAATACGCAGATGCCGTGGCTCTGCATCTGGGGGCTCTGCATGGTCAATCTGCAGCCTGTGCAGCGGTTGCGCAGGCTTATCGCGTTGGGCAGCTGGGGGGGCTTCAGCTGCCGCCCAGCGAGGAAAAAGCCCGCTGGTTTGAACAGCGGGCTCTGGCACCGGAAAATCTGCCGAAGTAAAGGATTGGCAATTTTATAATGCTTACACATCTGCCTGGGGCAGAAGCAGCTCTTCCTTCCATTCGGTGACGCCGCGGATGATGTGCTCGGCGATATTTGCTTTGGGTTTCACGAATCCGGGGGTGAACCAGGGGAACCCGCCCACCAGGTCATGGAACACGCTCACCTCGCCGTGGCAGGTGCCGTGTCCGCTGCCAATGCCGATGGTCGGAACCGGGCTGGCTGCGGTGAGCATGGCGGCCACGCTGTGGCGCGTGCATTCGATGACTACGGAGAAGGCGCCTGCGCGGACAACTGCCTGCAAATCAGCCATCAGTGCCTCGGCCTCGGCATCGGTCTTGCCTTTCATGCGGTAGCCGCCCTCTTCCTTGACCTTCTGGGGCAGCAGGCCGATGTGCGCCTGCACCGGGATGCCGGCCTGCACAATGGCGCGGATTTCGGCTTCCTTGCTCACTCCACCTTCCAGTTTCACTGCATCCACCCCGGTAGCCATAAGCTTGCGTGCGTTTTCGACTGCCTGTTCGGGCGTATCGAAGGAGTGGATGGGCATATCCAGAATAACCAGCGCCCTCTTCGCAGCGCGGGCCACGCATTCGCCGTGGTGCAGCATGTGCTCCAGGGTCACGTGCGTGGTATCCGGGAACCCCAGCATGGTCATCCCCAGGGAATCGCCCACGAGAATCATGTCGATACCCGCTTCATCGACCATGCGGGCGGTGGGGTAGTCATAAGCTGTGAGCTGGGAGATGGGCGCCTTGCCCATTTTGGCCTGAATGGCGGCAATTTTTTCGCTTGATGTCATGACAGACTGAAATCAAAGGGGGTAGGGAATGACGGCGGGCCCTGCCGGCAGCGCAGCCAGCAGCTGGGCGGCAGTGCAATTCTGCCCCGGGAGCACGAGCTGCGGGTCCAGGTCGCAGAGCGGGCGCAGCACGAACTCTCGTTCGTGGGCGCGGGGGTGGGGCAGGGTGAGTTCCGGGCTCTGCTGCGTTTCGCCACCGCAGCAGATAAGGTCAATATCGCAGGGGCGGGGTTCGCCGTATACACCGCTGCGGGTGCGGCCCAGTTCTGCTTCAATGCGGAGGCAGAGCTGCAGAATTTCCTCTGCCGACATATCGGTCTCCACGGCCACGCAGGCATTCAGGTATGCCGGGGAACCCGCGGGGCAGCTCACGGGCTCCGTCTCGTACACCTGGGAAAGCTGCAGGTTGCCGAAGGTGTCTGCCAGGTAATCGCAGGCAGATTCAAGCATGGCCAGACGGTCTCCCTGGTTGGAGCCCAGGGAGAAAACACAGCGGCGCATGGATGCTGAGGCTCCCATGGTGATTAGTCGGTGAAGCCCAGCACGTCCTGCATGCTGTACAGCCCGGCGGGCTTGTCGGCCAGCCACAGGGCGGCGCGCACAGCACCGCTGGCAAAGGTCATGCGGCTGGAGGCCTTGTGCGTGAGCTCCACGCGCTCGCCGTCAATGGCGTACATCACGGTGTGGTCGCCCACGACATCTCCGCCGCGCATGGAGTGCATGCCAATCTGGCGCTGGGGGCGGGCACCTACCAGACCCTCGCGGCCGTGCATCACGTCCTTCTCATAGCTCATGCCGGTTTCCTCGCACACCACCTCAGCCAGGGAGCGGGCGGTGCCACTGGGGGCATCGAGCTTGTGGTGGTGGTGCATCTCGATGATTTCGATATCATAATCCTTCAGGATGCGGGTAGCTTTGCGGGTGAGCCAGAAAAGGGTGTTCACGCCCACGGAGTAATTGGAGGCGAAGACGATGGGAATCTGCTTAGCGGCATCGGCGATGGCGGCGCGTTCCTCATCGGTGTGGCCGGTGGTGCCGATGACCAGGGGCTTGCCCTGGGCCACGGCGGTGGCCAGCAGCTCCGGGGTGAAGCCGTGGAAGGAGAAGTCGATGGCACAGTCGGCGGCGCTCAGTGCGGCGGCGATATCCTGGCCCACATCGTGCGTGGAGCCCAGCTCGGTGCCTTCGTTCAGCTCCACAGCCTGCTTCACGGTCTGGCCCATGCGGCCGGAAATACCGGTAACGAGTATCTTCATCATGGTGGCTTACATCAGGTTGAAGCTCTTGAGCAGGCCGGCCAGCTTGCCGTGCTTTTCCTCAGCCAGCGGTACGAGCGGCAGGCGGATATCCCAGCCGATGTTGCCGCGCAGGGCCAGAGCTGCCTTCACGGGTACCGGGTTCACATCCAGCGACATGAGCCCCTTCATGAGCGGGTAATATTTCTTCTGCAGCTCCAGAGCCTTCTTGCCGTCGCCACTCAGGGCGGCGTCTACCAGAGCCTTCATCTCGGCAGGGGCCACATTGGAGGTCACGGATACCAGACCCACTGCACCGCAGGAAATGAAGGGAACGGTGAGGCCATCGTCTCCGCTGAGCACGGCGAAGTCCTCCGGCAGTGCCTGCACCAGCTGGTTCACGCGTTCCACGCTGCCGCCGGCTTCCTTGATGGCTACGATGGTGGGGCAGTCTGCTGCCAGGCGGGCTACAGTGTCAACCGCAATCTCAATGCCGCTGCGGCCGGGGATGCTGTAGAGCATGATGGGCAGGTTGGTGGCCTCGGCAATGGCCTTGAAGTGCTGGTACACACCCTCCTGGTTGGGCTTGTTGTAGTAGGGGCATACCTGCAGGGTGCCGTCTGCACCCATGGCAGCGGCGGCTTTGGTCAGCTCGATGGCCTCTGCCGTGCTGTTGGCGCCGGTGCCGGCAATCACCTGGCAGCGGCCTGCCACGGTTTCGA
>JAZOTV010000153.1:0-4758 GCA_045657815.1 Akkermansia sp. | reverse complement strand
TACACACTACCCGATATCTGCAACGCACCCCTTTCACCTACACATGACGATGACTGACTCCCCTGACTCTCTGCAAATACTGCGCCGGAACGCCCTCACCTACTGGAGCGGACACGACTTCTATGCCCCCGATACCGTAAGTCTTGGCATCGATATCGGCATCGAAGGCATTGGTATAGCCGTGCGCAAAGGCACAGACCTGCTCTACTGCAAGACGCTGCTTGTGGACCTGCCGGAGGCACAGGCCCTGGCCGCCCGCCGTGCTTTCCGAGCCTCCCGCCACGCGCGCAAGAACCGCCGCACCCGTATGCGCCGACTCAAGGCACTGTTTGCAAAGCACGGTCTCCCCTGGGTGAGCGATGATGTCATGGCCAGCAGCGACCCCTTCAAGCTCCGCCACCGCGCTATCACCAAGACACTCGCCTCGCGCGAGGCGCTCTCCATCTGCATCCGCTCCTGCGTGCTGCGCCGTGGCTATGACTACTTCGCCATGGATGATGACTCCACCGGCGAATACCCCTGGGGTGCAGAACTCGATATCAAGGCCGCAGACAAATGGATTCGCTCCGCCTTTGTCGATGCCCAGATGCGCGACTACCTCATCAGCCTGACCGACTCGCTCACCGAAAAGGAAGACAAACAGGAAGCCTGGAAAAAACTAGTGGAAGAGCGGCATCAGAAAGCAGCTCAGGAAGGCATCTCCACCATGCTCGAGGCCTACGCCCACAAGAAGCTCAACGACCGCAAAGCACGCGGGTTCAATTATCCCCGGGCCCACGTCCGCGACCATCTGGAAACCATCATCTCCCGCCACAGCCACCTCATTGATGATGCGGAAGGCTTCATCGCCGCACTCTTCTGCCCGAACAACACCCCAGCTGAAAAAAAACAGGCTATTTTCCTGTATAACCGCAAAACGCCGACAGAAGCAAAGCAAATTTTTGAGCGCAAGGTGAAGAATTGCCCCTACTGCGTCTGGCTCAACCTGCCGGCAGGTAAATGCTGCACCGCAAGCCATCTTGAATACCGCCGCTGGGCACTGGTGGATTTCCTTTCGGTACGTAAATTTGACCTCAAAGCCGGCAAAATCCCCTACGGCAGAGTCAGACTGCCGGAATGCGCGGTCAAGGCGCTGTTCGATGCCATGGAGGCAGGAATAAGTAAATGGAGCGACGCCAAAAAGCTGCTGGAAAGCGCATTGAAGTCCGAAAACCTCAGTCTCTGCACCGGCGAATGGAATAAAGGTCAGATTGAGCAGCTGAAGGACATCGTCACCCCCACCATGGCAGCACGCAAGGGCCGTGCCGGCATGTCGGCCGCTGCCGCGCAGAAGATGTATGAAGCAGCCACGCAGAGCGGCACCTGTTTCGCACCGGAATCCATGGAACAGTGGAAACAGGAAAGCGGGCTCTATAACTACCGCAAATCCATGCCGACAGAAAGCGGCATCTATCCCCAGGTACAAAGCCTGCTGGGTACACGCAAAGCCGTAACCCGCAATAATGCAGACGGCAGCAGAACCACTGCCGATGCGCTGATCACTCGTGGCATTCTGCAGCGCATCTTCGAAAAAGACCTGGCCGACAAGCTGGGCGGCAAACTGGTGCCGGACTACTGCATCATAGAGACAGTCAGGAACGCCGCTACCAACCAGGACAAGAAAGCAGAAATCGAAAAGGAGCAGAAGGAAAACCGCGCACGCCGCGAAAAGCAGGCCAAGGCCTACAACAGGCAGAATGCCAGCAACGCCGACTTCATGCGCATGCGCCTCTTTGCCGAGCAGGGAGGCTCGCCCAACAAACCAGCCATCTGCCCCTTCACCGGGCAGGAACTCAAACCCTCCGACCTCTTCTCCGGAGAGCTGGAGCTGGCCCACATCTACCCCGATGCCCGCGGTGGCCTCTACATGGTCGAAAATCTGGTACTCACCACCCGAGCCGTCAATGCTGCCATGGGCAACCGCACCCCCGTAGAAGCCGCTGCTGCCAATCTCCCCGGCTGGCAGAGCTGGGAAGATATCCTCAAAACTATCAAATCCTTCAGCTGGAACGATAAGAAGCGGGAACTCTTCACCCATGATTCCCCCGAGTTCCCGGATTTCAACAACCTGACCCGCACAGCCCAGCTTTCCCGTGAGCTGCGCACCGCACTCGCGGTGTGGCTCGGTATCAGCGGCGATGAGGAGCAGCTCCGCTGCCGCATCGGTAACCCTTGCGGCGTGTACACCGCGGCTGCCCGCCGCAGCTGGCTCTGGCCGGAATACAAAAAGAACCGCTCCAACAACCTGCATCACCGGCTCGATGCCGCCGTCATGTCCTGCCTCCCGCCGGAAGGGCTCAACGACATCCGCTACAAGGGCATCTTCGAGACTGAGAAAACACACAAGGGTGACCGCAGGCTCATGTGCATTCAGGGGCTTCCCCTGCCCGATTTCCAGAAAATGTGGAACGATGGCTCCACCTGCCCCATCGAGAAACAAAGCAGCACCAGCAAGCATAAATCGCTTGGCGACAGCACATTCTGGAGCGTCGACGAGAAGGGAATGACCCACCAGCGCACCCCGCTCACCCCGGATATCAAACCTGCCGAGCTCCGCAGCACGCTGGAGAAAATGGGCATTCCCGCCAAGGATATTCCCAGTGAGAAAGCTATCAATCAGTGGCTCCTTGACTGCCAGGCGGCCACCAAGGCAGATGCCGACCTGCCCGTACCGGAGCTGCGCCTGCTCAATGGCACCCCCGTGCGCAGCATCTGGAAATTCGGCAGTAAGGGCAATGTGGATAAATCCCCCATCGGCTGGAATGGCCTCATCACCGAATCCGGCAAATTCCACCAGCTCCGCAGCCTCGCCGCCTCCAATGATCGCCTGGAACTCTGGCTCGGTTGGAATGCAAAGAAGAAATGCTGGGCTTATTATAGGCGAATCATCCCCACCAAGGCTGTGCTGGATGGTCTCCAGCGCATGGGCCTCCCCTGGCGCGGCACTAAGAGTGCCCCCCAGTACCTGCTCGATATTCTGACAAAAAACAAGGCCCGCGACCTGCATGAGATGATTTGCGGTATCCTGCCACCACATGCCGTCCTGGTTGGAACATTCAGGAAAGGAGATACATTTAACCTTAACTTTCACCGGAATGACAAATACGTTGAAAAATTGCGGTTAAAAGACAAGCATTTCGACATCCTAAACCACCCGACCCCCATCACAACATGGGGCAGAGTATCAGCCGTGCGCAGCGATTTGGTTGTAGAGATCAAATGTTTAACACACAAAGATAGAAAAGTCAGAACCATTTGCAACGTCAACGAACTCGCTGAACTTCTGAATCTACCTGCCGCAGAAGAACAAGCAAGAGTATTTCTCCTGGATCAGCCTGTATGATACACCACCTCATCCTGATGGACGAATCAGCTGATTTGCGAATCAGAGATGGGTTACTGTATAATGGCGAACGCAGAATTGCCCTGCAGGTACTGGGTTCCCTGCAATGCCTGGCTTCACACGCACGGTGGAGCCAGGCGGCCCTCTGTTCCATCGCGCAGCAATGCCCGGTCATCATGGCCCGGTGGAATACCGCCACCGGCAAGTGGGACACCGCTTCCCTCCTCCCCCGCTGCCGCTACGTGAACCCGGATGCCACTTACCGGCTCTGCACCCTCAAACCCCGGCAGGCCACCCAGCTGGCTTCAGATTTGCTGCTCACCAAAGTGCAGAACCAGCACACACTCATCCGCGCGCTGGATCCCACCCTGTCTCCACTGCCCAAACTGGCATCCAATTCCTTCAACCGCATCCTGCGGCTGGAGGCCAAGTGGGCCCGCTTCTTCTGGGCCCGTTATTTCCGCGCAGCGGCACAGGACCTGTTCACCCGCGAAAAACGCCAGGCCCAGGCCCCGCTCAATGTGGCGCTTAACTATGGCTACGGCTTCCTCTACCATGCCTTGGAATGGCAGTGCATTGCCTCCGGCATTGAACCCGGCATCGGCATCATTCACAAACTCCGCCGCAGTCGCCCCAGCCTCGTCTGTGACCTCATCGAACCCTTCCGCTGTTGCGTAGAAATCACCGTCATGCGTTATCTGGATGAAATGCACGATACCCGCAAAATGGCCGGCCGTTTTGCGGAAATGATGGAATCTTTCTGGAGCTATGCCGGCAAACGCTTCCGTCTCCGCACCATTCTGCGGCTTCATGTAGAATCATTCGCCCGCGCCCTGCTCGCCCAGAATACCACCCTCTTTCACCCCTTCGTGCTCCATGCTCGTGATGCTTGCTTATGATGTGCCGGTAACAAAACACCAGACCCTCCTCCGCAAGGAATTCGAGGCTCTGGGCGGCAAGCGCGTCCAGTACAGCCTCTATCTCTTCGAGGGCGAGGATCACGAAATCGACCGCGTCATTCGCTATATGCGCCGCGTTGCGGCACAGGTTCCGCAGGGTGATATACGCCTCATCCCCATGGAACGCTCTGTCTGGGAACAACAGGTTGTTCTGCTGGGCGAATCAGAAACGCCACAGCCCCGTCCCTTCCCCAACTTCATCCTTTTCTGGTAGGCAAAACCACCCCCAAATTTCCTGTTCATGAAAACAGCAGAGCATCCAAGAGGTTTATGTTCTTCCTCTTGGATGCTCTTGTATACCATAATGACCCGGTAGGGTCAACTTCAGAACTAGGCATCCACGCTGGCAGCATCACCATCCGCTATACCATAATGACCCGGTAGGGTCAACTTCAGAACTGCATACAAGCTCCGTAG
>JAZOTV010000152.1:0-13932 GCA_045657815.1 Akkermansia sp. | reverse complement strand
CCAGCTGGGGCGTGGCAATGCTGCGCCCCTTGAAATCGGCGGGGGTGTGGATATTGCTGCCGGGTGCCACCATGAGCGCGGCGCCGCCATTCACCGCACCTGCCAGCAGGCGCACCTCTCGCCCGGCGGATACGGCATAGGCATTCAGCGCGGGGCTGGGGCCCACGTAAGTAAGGTCAGCCGTGCGGCCGAACAGGGCTTCCATGGCGGTGGGGCCGGCGTTGTAGGTGTACCACTCAATCGAATAGCCGGGCAGGTAGCGCTCAAACCAGCCCTCGCCGTGGCGGCTCATGTTACGCGCTACCAGCGCCTGCACATGCGTTACATTGGGAAACCCGCCGATGCGGATGACCTTGCTGTCCGGGTTCTCCTGGTTGCACCCCGCCACAAGGAGAAGGGTCATCACCAGAATCAGGCAGCTGAGCAGTTTTTTGAGCATTCGTTACAAACTACCAGAATCCCCGCCCGCGGTCAAGCTGCAAGTGCGACAATGGGATTTACGATTTTTGATTTACGAATTTCTATCGGAGCAGGTCGATGGGAATCATGATGAGGTGAGCTACTGTGCCCAAGGAGTATCCCACGGCGGTGAGGGGTAAATCCACGCCATAGCTCAGAGCCACGGATAGTGGCAGGCGGATTTTGTTGCCCGTGGTGCGGATGGTGGGCAGCCCCGTCAATATGAGACTATCGTACTGGCTCGGTGTGAGGGTGAGCAAGTCTACTTTATTCGTGAAATGGCTCCGGTCCATGTAGCTGACGGCCAGCTCATTCTCGCTGACACGCTTCGCTTTCGTGTAGTCAAAATCGATAGCCCTGATAAAAACCGGCATGCCGTCAGATGGCTTGTTATCGAGCCTCACGAGGTACAGCTCCGGGGTAGGGGCACCGGTGGTGTCCGGTGCGGGGGTCTCCGGGTTGCAGGTGTCGATATTGTGAATCGGGATGATTACGCCCATCAGCCTGGGGTTCAGCTGTCTGTATTCCACCAGAATCTCTTTGTAGACAACTCCGTTTACTTTGTAGTATGCCGCTTCTCCTTCTTGATATGCTAAGATTGGCAGAGCCTTGCCGATGCTGTCGAGCTTGGCTCCTGTATTGAAGGTGATGCAGCTGCTCAGGCAGCAGAGGGATACCAGGGAGAGGATAAGTTTCTGGAACATGGTGGTGATATTTTATCATCGGAAGCTCAGTAGTCAACCTGGAAAACCTTGCAATATGTACAGGGGGGCAGTTTCAGATTTGGTGACTCATTCTGCTAGTCAAATGGGAATTTGTGGATGTAGAATGTAGAAAGTAGAATTTTGAATGTGCAAGTTTCCCGCGCCTCCGGCGCGGCAGTATCAATGCGCGCTCCGCGCGCCTAACTACAATACTTCGTAATTCGTAACTCGTACTTCGTAATTCAAATTTCCATTTGCCGGGTGGCCTGTTTAAACCCGCAGGAAGGCTTTGTGGAGGTAGAGGAAGGCGAGGACGCACCAGAGAAAGCAGAGACTGAGGAGGGCGAAGACAGGGGCAGCGGCGGTGCTGCAGCGGGCGGCGATGCCGTGGAAGAGAGGATTGGCCACGCCCCACCAGATGCTGTGGCCGCCGGGGCCGTGGATTTCGGTGAGGAGATAGGCGAGCAGGGCATTGCACCCGAAGACGCGGAGGGGGAAGGCGAGGCTGGTGGTGGCGGGGCCGCAGCAGTCGAACAGCAGGTGGAAGAGCGCCAGCAGCAGGATGCACCAGCCGCCGCTCCAAAGCACAGCGGTGGTGGTGTAGATGTGCTTGATGAGCGGGGTATCGGCCTCCAGCGCACAGGCGGCTGCGAGGCAGATCACCCCCGCGGCTGCCAGCAGCGCGGCGGTGCGCAGGCCGCTGCGGGCGCGGATGAGAGTGCCGCAGATGCAGCCCATGAGGGTAAGGGCACCGAAGGAGAAGGCGGTGAGAATCCAGGTGTAGGGAGTACCGTCCTGCCAGGAGCCCTGCAGCAGGTGGTCGATGTAGATGGCGAGGTTGTTGCCCGGCAGGAAGAGCCCGGCGGGCTGACCATTGTAAGGCACAAAGCGGAGCAGTGCCCAGTAGACCACCATGCAGAGCGCGCAGGTGATGAGCTGCCCCCGCAGGTTGCCGCTGAACATGAGCACGAGGGCGGCGATGAGGTAGCCTTCGGCAATGGCCTGGAGGGTGTTGCAGAAGAGACTCATGTGCTCCGGGCGGGCGGAGGTGAGGTTTCCCTGCACGAGCATGCCCAGCACGAAGAGCAGCGCCACGCGGCGCAGCACACGCCACGCTGTACCGAGCCGCCAGTGCGGGCCTCCTTTCTCGCGGTATCTGGCAAAGGCGAAGGGCATGCTGGCGCCGGTGATGAAGATGAAGAGCGGCATGACGAGGTCCCAGCAGGTGAAGGAACCGCCCCAGTCTGCGTGGGTGAATTGCTGCATGAGCCACTGCGGGGCGGTATCTCCCAACCCCCAGACCAGAAAAAGGTGCAGGGTGGCTGCGCCCCCGCAGAGCAGGAGCATATCCAGCCCTCGCAGGGCATCGATACTGGTGATTCGCTGATTCATGGAGTGATAAGAAAAAGCCACCTTCCGGTCGGGGAGGACGGAAGGTGGCCGGTGAGGGGTTGTGCTTTACTTCATGTTGCAGGTGCCTTCCATGGCGACCACATCAAAGGGCTTGAGGGTGATTTCAATCTCTTTGTCCACGTTCATGGCCTTATCCATGATGGGCAGCCGGGTCTGGTCCTCAAAGCTGCTGCGCAGGGTTACTTTTCCTTTGACCCCGGGCGGGATATCCAGAATCTGGCGCAGGGTACCGCGCAGGGTTTTTTCGTGTGCAGAGGAGTTGCGCAGGGAGAGGGTGCATTTCTTCTTGTTCCAGGCGGCCCAGCCGTAGATATCACCATCCTGCGCTGCTTTGTCCCAGGGGTTGCCGCCTACCCAGTGGGTATCTGCCAGCACATCGTCATTGCGGCGAATCCAGGCGATGCAGCGGGCGAGTTCATCCCAGAGCACTCCGCCCTGCTGAGCCATGAGGTCGGCATCCACATAGATTTCCTGCAGGCCGGAGCCGCTGGTGAAAGCGGTGCGCATTTCCTTGATGCAGTTGGCGGGGTCCTTGCTCATGACCTTGGGCGGACCGTTTTTGGTGATGATGGTGCCGTGGGTCATGATGGAGTTGATGGGGAAGAGCGGGGCTCCTGTCACGAAAATCTCGTGCACGAGGCGGTCGCGGTAGGTAATCCAGCGGTCGCGTTCGTCGCCCATGTTACCCACCTGGTCGAAGTCGCCCTCCTGGCGCCAGATGGAATCGGCATGCAGGAACCAGAACGGACTGGCCCAGGTACCCACCGTGGTGTTGATGAAGATATCCGGGCGGGCCTTGCGCAGCTCGGCCAGCACGCGCAGGATGCCCTCGGCATCTTCCAGCTCTGCCGGGCCGTAGGCAATGGGTTTGGTGGAGATGCCATCGAACTTGAAGTAGCGCATATCGTACTTCTTCACCATATCCTTGCAGCGCCCCACAAAGGCATCGAAGTAGATGGGGTTGGAAAGCTCGAAGTTGGAAATCTGGTTATTCGGGTGGGTCTTGTTCCAGTAGGCGATGCGCATGTTCTTGCTGGCGCCATAGCCACCCACCGGGCCCAGCCAGGTGCCCATGCCACAGCCCATGGAGCCTACGACCTTGTTCAGTTTGGAGAATCCGTTCGGGAAACCGGCGTGGAAATTCCAGAGGGAGTTGAAATCATCCCAGCCATCGTCAATCACAAAGGCATCGATTCTGGTCTTGCGCTTTTCAAACATTTCCCGCTTCCATGTTCTGGCTATTCCCATGGAGATTTTTTCCGTGGTGCGCTTGAGCGGGTCGGCATTGTCATGCAGCACGATACCCACCTCGTACCAGTCATTGTAATGCACCAGTGTGCGGTAGGGAACGGGTTTTTCGCGTTCGAGGTAGCTCAGGAACGAGCGGCGCTGCTGCTCTGGCGCAAAGAGACCTATGACGGAATTGACCTTCCATGCAGTTTTCGGGAGGAGTGAGGTTTTGCGCACCCAGCTGCCGCTCACCAGATTGTCCGGCACGGAACCAGCGGTTTCCTGCTGCGAACCCATGGGGAGGGACAGGGAAATGGTGCCCGTGCTGGTCACTGGTTCGGATTTTGCTGCAACCCAGTAGCGCAGCTTGTAGCTGCCTGCCTTGGGAACCTTGATGCGGTACACCGCGTTTTTCGACTTCGTGCCGGTATAACCGGGGTGAATGTCTTCAGAAATCTCCTGGCCGCCATCGGTCACCAGCTGTACACCCAAGATATTGAGGCGGTTTTCGCCATCGGTGTATTGGAACGAAATCCGGCAGTCGCCAGCCTTGGCAAAGTTCACCGGGCCTTCGGCCACCTTCACGTTTTTCATGATGGGGCCCTTTTTGGCGTTGTAGCGGGTTCCGTATACCGGCTGGAAACCGGCGGGCACAGCAAAGGCGCTGCCGAACATTTCCGGGTTCCAGCTCTCCGGGTTCCAGTTGTCTTCTGTCACGGCCCCCTGAGATCCCACCGTCATGGATGACATGGGGGTCTCAAGACCCATGAACAGCTTATCGGTGACCACCACTGTGCCGTGCGTGGTGTTGCCGGAGATGTCGGGTTCGCCTCCCTCTGCCGTGGGGATAAGCTGCAGCGGGGTGATGGTGTGGAACGGAACAGGCTGGTCGCCGGCTTTCAGCGTGAATTCCTGGCGCAGGTAGTGTGACCCATCGCGCAGGACCGCGCGCCACACCACGCGGAATGAATCATCCGGTGCCCTGAAGGTAGCGGAGATAGCCTGGCCGGGCACCTGTTCTGAGGTGCGCAGCGTTTTCTTTTTTGCTGCCAGGGTTTTGATTTCCGGAGCATCGGCCTTCATGTCTGCCGCGCTCAGCTTGCGGCCGTCGCCCAGGGTAATCCGGAACACCGGGCCATCCCCCTTGACCAGCAGCGTGCCATCTGCAGCTTTCAGCCCGGTGAAAAAGACACCTCCATCCTTGTATTCAAAATCTGCGCTCAGCAGGTCATTGCCAATGCTGTATGTGGTTTCGCTCTGGGTGGCTGCAGCCTTGCCCGGCTCCTTACCCGGATAGTCCACTGCCGCCGCCTGCTCAGCGGCAGCCAGCGCTACGGCAAACACTGCAAGGAATAAACTGTTTCTCATGAGATAAATAAAGGGGATTTCCGGGAGAGTCTACCAGACGCGCTCTTCTGATTCAAGCAGAAAAGTCAGGAGTGCAGGCACATTTGACCGACGCATAACGAGTTTCGAGCCTGGCGCACCGATGAAATCCGGGGCCGTTGAGCTTGTAGAACTGCCCCTCGTGGGAATAGGAAGCGGTCGGCACAGCCTTGCCGATGCGGCTGAGCCTGGCGCCAGTGTTGAAGATGACTCAGCTACTCAGGCAGCAGAGGGATACCAGGGAGAGGATGAGTTTCCGGAACATGGTGGTGATAACTTATCATGAAACCAGAGGAAGTCAATCAGGCTTGATAATTCTTGAACTTATGGCGAATGTGGGATATATTGCATGTGTGCAGGTGATGAGTAACAATGGACAGACAGGTATTGACCTCCGGCAGCCGAGAGGGGCCTTCTCGAAGGTGCTGATGGTGGTCCTGAGTGTGGGGCTGCTGGCTTTTCTGGCGGGGGCTCTGCTGGGAGAATGCGAGGAACCCGTGTGGAAGTGGCTTATTGTGGCCATGGCGGTGGTGCCGGCCATCGGCAGTGCCGGGGCAACGCTTTTTGTGCTGTGGGGGAGAAAGTACCTGCTGCTGAAGGATGATATGGTGGAGATTCACTGGGAAGTCCTGGGTTTCCAACGCGTCAAGCGCATACAGCTGGGGCGCAGAAGCCGGCTTATCCTGTACAAAACGAGTTGCGAGACCTTTGACGATGATGGAGGAACGGAATCCTCAGAAATGCTGGAGTTGCAGCTTACTGATGCCCTCGGGTATGCACATCGGCTGCTTCAGTTTGATGCGCGGCAGCGCGATCAGGTGGAACAGATAGCTGCGGAGATTGTTCAGCAGTTGCCCCAGCTGGAGCTGGTGCAGAAGTGATGCCGCTTATCTGGGCTTGAAAACTGAGTCCTCCGGGCAATAGAGGAATTCCTCATGGCTCCGGGTGGTGCGGGTGGCATCTTCTTCTTTTTCACCGGTGTGCAGTATGGTGTAGTCCACTGCCAGGTCAGGGTAGTCATCTGCATTCATATCCACCATGCGGATGGCTGCCCAGTGGGGCGGTGGGTAGAGACTGCCGTTGTCATGCGCATCGAAGCACTGAATTTTTAAACCTGGCAGATTCAGTATTCCGTTCCCTTTGCTGGTGATACTCAGGGTAAAGGGGATATCCTCATACTGCGTTTCAAGGATGCCGGAGAGGTCACCCTCCCGTACCCCTTCGGTCACCAGCTGGAGAAGGCAAGTCAAATCGCTGGGTTGTTCCATATCCCGTGCATCAATCCGCATGTCCACGCGCTGGTGCATGCAGGCCGGTAATAGCAGCAGGGGGAGAAGGTAGCGTTTCATTATCTCGGTAGGAAAAAAGCAGCCCTGCCGGAGCAGGGCTGCCACGAAAGTGATGCGCTTTTCAGCTTAGCGACGGATGCGGGGCTGAATGGGGCATACGGAGTAATCACCGGCCGGGGCTTCCGTGGTGGGGATTTCAGCCTTGGCGCCGGGGATGATTTCCATCTTGGTGACCGGACGGAAGGGCGTCACCAGATTGCCGATTTCACCGTAGCAGTGGTCCTGGGTCATGATGACCTTGGTGCCAAGTTCAAGCTTGTCGATCAGTTCGAAAATGGCGGCATCGTCCTGGCCGGGGGTAGGCTTCTTCACATCCACCATCACGATGGAACCCGGAGCTACCTTCTCATCACCGTATTCGGAATTCTGGGAGTAGTCCACATTCTTAGTCACACGGAAGCGGGCAACCTTGGTGGCGTGGTCGCACTTGTCGGGGCAATCGGCGGTCATGGCGCGGCAGGGGATGTCCATGAGCCCCATGTAGGTGGCTTCAAAGCTGTTGGAAGCGAGAACCTTGGCGTTCTCCGGCATGGGAGAGGCCTGAAGAGCAGGGATGGCAAGCAGGGCCAGAAGAATAGATGCGTATTTCATATTTGTTAATGTGGTATATGGTTATTTGGATTCAGGGAGTTCGGGCTCACCTTTCTCGATGGTGAGGGATTCCCAGCTGGGAAGGAGGCTTGCGGGGTGGCCGGCGGTAATCTTGCGGCCGTAGCGGTCCACAACGATGCAGTGGGGAATACCGCTGACAGGAGAATAGCCCGGAACCTTGGCGCATTTGTCATCGCTGCCCATCACCGTCATGAACTTAATTTTGAAATTATTGACGAAAGATTTAGCGGCTGCGGGGGTCTTGTCCTGGCAGAAAAGGATGATATCCACCTTGCCGGATTTCTTGATTTCCTTGTTGTATGTCTCAACAATTTCGGGCATTTCCTTGCAGCAAGGGCCGCACCAGCTGGCGGAGAAGAGGAAGATGTAGTAATCGGCCTTTTCATTGACACGGCCTTTCACCTTCTTGACTTTCTTAACAGCGGTCACCACGGGGCTGACTGGCTTCTTAGCCTTCTTCTTGCTCTTCTTGGCAGTTGCCTCGGAGGTTTCCTCGGTAAGAACCTCGGCCTCATCCTGGGCTGCAACGGGGAGCGGAGTGAATGCCAGCATGCCGAAAAGGGCGGCGGCGAAGATAAATGTACGTTTGAACATAATGTGGAGGGGGGAGTATTATTTAAGGGACTGGAATGCGGAAACAAAATTCTGAATGGCCTCGGCAAGTTCCTGGCTGTTATAGAAGTTGCGCTCCACGGTGGTTTCAAGGGCTCGCTGAAGCTCGGTTGCGGCGGCGCGGGCTTCGTCGGCCAGTTCAGTTTCGATAATGGCGGCATCCTCAGCGGTGGCAGCGGGTTTTACTGCGGCCAGCTGCAGAATCATGCCGGCAAGCTGGTTGACACCACCGGCAACCGTCTGCGGAGAGGATTCAATGCCCTTGACGGTGAGCAAACCGGTCATGCCCTTGATGATGGCAATCTGGGCTTCCACAAATTCCGATGCAGAAATCGTCTGATCCGGCTGCTGGGCATAAGCGGGGGCAACCAGAGCGGGTACTGCGGCAAATAGAACGGGGAATACACGTGTCATGGCATCAATATATAGGAAATGAGGCTGGCAGGCAAGCATAATCGCATGCAGGGGCTTGTGCTGTGAAATGTTTCTGCGATTATGTAAACGCCCGGAATTGTCCATGCGGTACCGGGGACGGCCGATTGCCGGTGGGCACTGAAGCCCGGAAACGAGGGCATGAAAATGCCGGGTTGAGGCCATGCTCAACCCGGCTGGAAATGGAAATGCGCACCGGCGCGGCCTTATTTCCCCCTGCGCCAGAGCGGGGTGAAGATGATGCCGGCGTAGAGCAGGTCAAACAGCCCGATGCCGAAGATAAGCATCTGCTCCTTGGCTTCCAGAGCAAGAAGGGCATAGACCAGCAGTACAATGCCCAGCAGCCCGAAGAGGGAAACCCGGATAATGGTGGTGCGGCGGGATGAATAGTTTTCCATAGCGCCTGGTGCTGGGTTACTTGGTGAGACCAAGCAGCTCCATTTCGAAAATGAGCGTGCTGTTCGGGCCGATGCTGCCGGGGCCGTTGGCACCGTAGGCGAGGTCGGAGGGGATGGTGACGCGCCACTTGGCACCCACGGGCATGAGCTTCAGCGCTTCCGTGAAGCCGGGAATCACCTGGCGGATGTTGAACTTCACAGGAGCCTGGCTCTGGTCGAACACCGTGCCGTCCACCAGCGTGCCCTTGTACATCACCTCTGCGGTGGGGGCGTCGCCATGCTTGGCGGCATCGTAGCTTTCGCCGGTGCCGGGGGTGATAACTTCGTACTGCAAGCCGGATTCGGTGGTGGTCACGCCTTCGCGTTTGCCGTTTTCCTCCATGTACTTCTGGCCGAGCTCGAGATTCTTCTGCGCCTTTTCGTCACCACGCTTCTGGAGCATGGTGAGGAAGGTCTGCTGGTACTCATTCACCTTCTCGTCGATGAGGCTCATATCCATGTTGCCGGAAAGGCCGTCCTGGAAACCCTTGCCCAGCATCTCGGCCAGCACATCGTCACCCTGAAGCCCGGGCAGCATCTGCGGCATTACCTGGCTGCCTACGCGGTAGCCGATGAGATAGGACATTACTTTAATCATCTGTTCTTTATCCATGCCGTCAGTTTAGCATGGCCGGATGGGCAAATCAATCTCCTTCCCGGTCATACAATTCTGCACGCGGGCGGGAGGGGAATTACACTTGCGACATGACGGCCATGAATACCCCGAAGGCACACAAAAGCGCCAGAGTGCCCCCCATGACAATCGCGACGCTGATGGTGATGAGCGTTACTCTCAACCAGCTGAGCTTTGCAATGAGCCGCCCCATAGCCGTGGGCGTGAATATCATCAGGAGGAGCAGTAGTGCCTTGCTGCAGCTCAGCCAGGCCGGCTCGTTCATTGAGTCGGCGCTGCCGCAGGAGAGTTGCAGCCAGATGGCAGCCGGGGCAAAAAGACAGAATACCAGCACGCTGCACGCCGTGGCGGAGAGGGCTGCACGCGGGAGACCCCGGCCACTGCCGATACCACCGAGCAGAAAAGCCAGCAGGCAGACACCGGTATAGACCAGGGGAATCAGAATCAGCGCCAGGATGAAGGTGATGGAGATGGCATTCAGCAGGCCGGCCGGGTTATGGGCTAACAGGGGAGTCATGATAGAAGTGAAGTTGATAACGGAGAGAGGTTGCTAACAGGGGGGCAGCTGCCGCTATGGCAGGAACTGGCGGATAATCTTTCTATCCGGCGAGGCCATGGGGGTATCATCCAGCCGGGAGAGGGGGATGAACTCCTCCCCTGGCTGGGGAGATTCATCTGCCGCAGCCTGGTACAGGTGGCGGGTGACCTTGTAGCGCGTGATGCTGTATTTCTGGTCTGCCAGGTGGGGAAGGGCCGCGCAATGCTCCGTGCTGCGGCGGGGCAGGCGGTACATGCCGGCGTGGCGTTTGTTGCCGGCCTGTTTCTCCAGGAGCAACCCGGCTTCGGTCAGCAGGAAGATATCGTGATGCTCCATGGTGGTGATTTCTTTTTTCGGCAGTTTCACCGGCAGGTTCTCCGGTTGTTCTGCCCGGCACCACTGGCGCAGCGGGCAGAGCAGGCAATCCGGTCTGCTGCTGGTGCAGATGGTCTGCCCCAGCTCCATGATGGCGGAATTATAGGCCCGCGGGTTGGTGGGGTGCACCATCTCGGCGGCCAGCTTCCAGTGCTGTTTCCGGCCCGCCGGGGAATCCACCGGGGTGGGGTCATTGAATAGTCGGGCGAATACGCGGGATACATTGGCATCCACCAGAGGGGCGGGCTGGTTGAAGGCGAAGCTGAGCACCGCCCCTACGGTATAGTCGCCGATGCCGGGCAGGGTGCGGATTTCGGCCTCCATGGTGGGGAAGCTGCCGCCGTGGTTGGCAACGATGCTTTTTGCCGCAGCCTGCAGGGCACGCACCCTGCGGTAATAGCCCAGGCCTTCCCAGGAGCGCAGAGCTTCCTCCTCTGTGGCTGCGGCCAGGGCTGCCGGGGTGGGGAATTGTGCCATCCACTGCTCATAACGCCCCAGCACCGTGGGAATGGTGGTCTGCTGCAGCATGATTTCGCTCACAAGAATGGCCCAGGGGTCAGTAGTGCGCCGCCAGGGGTAATCCCGCCCTTGCGTGGTGAACCAGTCTACCAAGGCCTGGGCCATTTCCTGCGCGTGCGGGATGCTCATTTGGATTGAGTGGTGTAGATGGAAATATCTGCCTGCCTGGAGCCGAGCAGCACCTGGGCACGCATGAGCGCCTTGCGGGTGGACATGTTCGGGTTTCTGGGCTCAATCAGAAAGATATTGCTTTCATGTCTGCCGCAGCCTTCCTGCAGAAGGTTCAGCACGCCGCTCTTGCGCAGAATGCGGAATACCTCCCGGCTGGCACCGGAGATGATGATGTGGCGGCCTTTCTCGCGGATGAAACGGATAAGCTCTTCCAGCGCGCAGACGGAGGTGGCATCCAGGTTGCGGGCGTTGCGCATGCGCAGAACCACCACGGCCAGGCTGGGATCCTCGGCAATGCGGGCCACCTGGCGGCGGAACAGATCTGCCGCGCCGAAGAAGATATCACCCTCCACATGCACAATGGAAATTTGCGGCAGCCGGTTTTCTGCACGGGTCAGTTCGCGCAGGGTGCCGGCATCGTCAAAGGTGTATTCCACCAGCTCCGGCTTGGCTGCTTTGTGCAGGAACAGAGAGACGGAGATGACCACACCCACGAAAATCGCAATGTGCAGCGGCAGCAGCAGCGCCGCCACAAAGGTGATGCAGAGCACCAGGGCATCTCCCGGGGTGGAGCGGAAGCAGATGCGCAGCAGCTTCTTATCGTACAGCGAAATGGCGTTGGCCAGCACCAGTGCTGCCAGCACACTGTGCGGAATTTTGGAGATGAGCGGGAAATTGGCCAGAATGAAAGTGATACCCAGGCAGATAAGCCCGCAGAAGACACCGGAGAAGCGAGTGGCTGCACCGGCGGTGTAGTTGAGCATGGAGCGGGTGAGCGAAGCTGAGCAGGGGAGAGAGGTGGTGAGAGCAGAGCCCATGTTGGCCATGCCCACGGCGAAGGTGTCCTGATTCAGGTTGAGCGGTTCCCCGGTCTTGGCGGAGAGCGTTTTGCTCATCACCGTCTGCTCCAGGGTGGAGAGGAAGGCAATACCTACGATGACCGGGATGAGCTCATTGATGTATTCCGGCAGTTCCCACAATGCCGGCGGGCGGCAGCTCAGGTCGCTCATGGTGAAGTCTCGCAGCATGCGAACCCCGGCAAAATGCCCGCCCGCCCATGGCTGGCTGAGTACCCAGTTCAGCGCGCTCATGACCAGCAGGATGACGGCAAAGGTGGGCAGGCGCTTCAAGTATTTCTTCAGCGGAATAAACAGCGCAAAACTGAGTGCTCCCAGTACAATGGGCTGCCACTGCACCAGGTGCAGGTTGCGCGCAATGGCGCTGGTCATGGTGAAGAACGAACTGCCGGCATCCACATCGTTAATGCCCATCACGTAGCGCGCCTGCGAGGCGATGATGAGTGTGGCCGCGCCGGTGACATAGCCCACCAGCACGCTGCGGCTTACGAATTGCAGCATGTCTGTGGCTTTTACAAATGCACCGATGACGCAGAGCAACCCGGCCAGGAACACAATAAGCGGAACAAAGATATGCGGCTGGCTCTGAATGCCGGGGGAGGAGGCCAGAAAGAAGCTGGCAAGCATGAAAGCCGTGGCGTTGCTCGGCCCGCTCACCGTAAGGCTGCACCGCGTGAACAGCGGAGCTATGAATGTGCCCACCGTCGCGGCCATGATGCCGTATATACTATCCAGCCCGGCCATGGCGGCAAAGGCCATGCCCTGCGGCAGCCCCACCAGTGCCACATCTGTGGCCGCTTTCAGATCCCGCCCCGCTTTTTCCAGCGTATACCCCCGCAGCGCATGCCGCACTGGCAATGGGTCAATCATACCCTGCGCCAGAAAAAGGCGCGTGTTTTTCCATCCGCGGCGCAGTCTGTTAGCCAGCATACCCATTTGTGCGCATTCTAGCACTGTTTCCTTCTGCCCGCAAGCTCATTTTGGCTTTTGTAAGGCAATTTGTGGCGCATGGTAAACATTACGCTTGATTTATACTGTCATTTATGCTAATTTCTGTGTCAGCATGAAGAAGAAATACTGTTTCGTAGCCGGTGCTGCCTTGGTGCTGGCCTCTTGTAGCTCGACAGATGACACGGTAGTGACCAACCGTGCGCAGGTTGTGACCCGTCCGCAGAGCGCTGCATCTGCGCAGTATCTTGCGCTGCCTGGTCAGGCCGCTGTGGCTGTGGGTAGCGAGGATGTGGATGCCGCTTTTGATTCCCAGGTTGCCCAGTACAACGGCCAGCAGCCTGTGGTGGATGCCATGGGATATCCTGTTGTGCAGCCGACCCCTGCGGCAGATCCCTATGCCCAGGCGACAACTGTTCCCACGCCGATGATTCCTGCCGTGGGTGAGACGCAGACCCCGTATATTCACCAGACTGCGACTCCTGGTCAGGCTTCCGTGGGCATGGAGCCTGGTGCGGGCATGCTGTATCCCACTGTGCCCGGTGCCGCTGTTCCCATGAACTACAACGTGCAGATTACGAACAGCACTCCCGGTAAGATTTTTGTGGAGGCTCAGGATGCCGCCGGCATGATTTATCCCTGCGGTTTCATGGATGGTGGCCGCAGCTGCACCACCCCGCTGGAGCAGGCTGACCCCATCGTAGGCCCCATCACCATCGTGGTGCGTGACCCGGATAAGGAAGGTGCTCCTGAAATCCGCCGTTTCAAGGTGAATCCGCCTGCATACTATGCTGGCAAGACTGTGGGTATCAGCATTATTGCCGGTGGCAAGTACCACGCCAGCGTAGATGGCAATGTGTATGCCAGCGGTGAGGCTGTGGCCCCGCCCCCCACGGTGGTGCCGAATATGGCTGCTGTGGCCCCCATGCCCGTTGCTGGTGGTGTGATGAGCTATTCTGTAAAGATTACGAACACGACTCCCGGGCGAATCCTGGTGGAAGCCCGCGATGCTGCCGGTGTGGAGTTCCCCTGCGGCGAGCTGACCGGTGGTGCCAGCGCCGTGACCCCCCGCGAACAGGTGGCTCCCATCAAGGGCCCCATCACCATCATTGTGCGTGACCCGGATAAGGAAGGCCAGCCGGAAATCCGCCGCTACAAGGTGAATCCTCCCGCCAACTACGCCGGCAAGACTCTGGGTATCAGCATTGTGCCCGGTGGTCAGTAAGTCGGAGGCCAAGCGGTCTTAGGAAGACAAA
>JAZOTV010000151.1:0-5025 GCA_045657815.1 Akkermansia sp. | reverse complement strand
GCCTGAGGCCGAGAGATTTGAGGGCTTGACTTCTGACGGAGGCTTCATGTACAATGCGGCGCACCTATGTTACCCATTGACCAGATACGCGGAGAAATCATGCACGCAGTGAAGCAGCCGGGGTTCTGCGTGCTGCTCAGCGCACCCACCGGCAGCGGCAAATCCACCCGGGTGCCGGGCATGCTGCTGGAGGCGGGTCTGGGAGAACACGGCACCATCATTGTGGTGCAGCCACGCCGCCTGGCAGCCCGGCTGCTGGCCGGTTATGTTGCGCGGCAATTTCCCTGCAGGCTGGGGCAGGAAGTAGGCTATACCGTGAGGTTTGATTCCCAGCGCAGCGCTGCCACCCGCATTCTGTTTGTGACGGATGGCATTCTGGAGCGCAGGCTCACCGAGGATCCGGAGCTGAGCGGAGTATCCGCGGTCATTTTCGATGAGGTGCACGAGCGCCGCCTGAGCGGCGACCTGTGCCTCGCCCGCGTGTTGGAATTGCAGCGGAGCAACCGCCCGGAGCTAGGCGTATTCATCATGTCTGCCACGCTGGAGCTTGATAAGCTGCAGGGGTACCTGCCGCAAGCCACAGTGCTGCGGGCAGAGGGACGCCTTTTCCCGGTGGAGGTGAGCTACCAGCCACCCGTGCCGGTGCGCAACAATGCCGGCTATGTGCAGGCTCCGCCAGTGTGGGAGCAGTGCGCTGCTGCGGTGCGCCGGCTTGCCGAACAGCCGGACAGCGGAGATATCCTCGTATTCCTGCCCGGGGCACACGAAATCCGCCGCACGGTGGAGATACTGGAGAACGTGAGCTGGATGCGCGGGCGCGATATCTTTGCCCTGCATGGTCAGCTTTCACCGGAGGAGCAGTCCCGGGCTGTGGAATGCGGAAGCCGCCCGCGGGTCATCGTTTCCACCAACATTGCAGAAACCTCCCTCACCATAGAGGGAGTGCGCTCTGTGGTGGACAGCGGAACCGCCCGCGAATCACGCTGGGATCCCCTGCGCGGCATATCCACGCTGCATGTGGTGCCCATTTCCCAGGCCCAGGCAGAGCAGCGCTCAGGCCGCGCAGGCCGCCTGGGGCCCGGGCGCTGTATCCGCCTGTGGAGCGAGGCAGAACACCGCCGCCGAGCCCCCTTCCCCGCGCCGGAAATTCACCGGGCTGATATATCACAGGCTTTCCTGAACCTGCTGGCCTGGGGCTGCCGCAGCCTGGGTGATATCCGGCGTTTCCCCTGGCCGGATGCCCCCACCGAGGCCGAAACCACCCGGGCATGGCAACTGCTGGAGGACCTGGGGGCGGCAGATGCCTGCGGGCTCACCCCCACCGGGCAGCGCATGCTGCAATTTCCCCTGCCCCCGGTACTGGCGCGCCTGCTGGTTGCCGGGCAAGAGCACGGGTGCAGCGCCGAAATGGCAGCCATAGCAGCCCTGCTGCAGGGAGAAAACATTGCCCTTTCCACCGGGCTGAACTCCACCCTGCGGCATGATACCGATTTTAGTGATTTCCAGGCCGAATGGCGCGCGCTGGAACACGCGACCAACCTCCGATTCAACCCGGCAGAATGCACCCGGCTGGGAATCATGGCCCGCGCGGCGCGCGAGATTGCCCAAACCTACCGCCAGATGCTGCACGGCAGGAATGAAACACCGGATTTTGCCGCTCACCGGGTCGGTGTGGTGCGCGGGCTGCTGGGCAGTTTCCCGGCCCACGTGGCGGCCCGCAACAACACCGCCACCGCCACAGCCCGGCTCTGCCAGCGTCGCGGCGGCAGCATCGCAGCAGATTCCGTGGCCCGGCATGCGGATATTTTTCTGGCTGCAGATATAACAGAGGTGGGCGGCAGAAACGTAGAAACCCGCCTGGCGCGCTGCACCATTCTCTCGCCGGCGTTTCTTCCCACGCAAGAGGATGATGTGGCCGTGTATGATACAACCCGCAAACGCGTACTGAACCACCACCGCCTGCTGTACCGCGACCTGGTGCTTGCCGAAAAAGAAACGGGTGATGCGCCGGCAGATGCCGCAGCCCCGCTGCTGGCAGAGCAAGTGCTGCGCGGCAACCTGCGGCTGGAGGGCTGGGATGGTCATGTACACCAGTGGATTAACCGGCTGACCTGCCTCCGCAGCGCCATGCCAGAGCTGGAAATGCCCGATTTCGGGGAGGAAGACCGTCTCGTCGCCATCACCATGCTCTGCGAAGGAGCGGTGAGTTACAAGGAAATTCAGCACCGTCCCGTGCTGCCGATTCTGGGAGAATGGCTCTCCCCCTGGCAGAAAGAATGCCTGAATCGCTACGCGCCCAAGGCCATCCGCCTGCCCAACGGCCGGGAGGTGAAACTGCTGTACCGCGAGGACGGCACCCCGGTATTCGGGCTCAAATGCCAGTTGCTCTTCGGCGTGCCACAAACACCGGTCATAGCAGATGGACGCGTCAAATGCCTGGTGGAAATTCTGGCCCCCAACCAGCGCCCCTACCAGATTACCAGTGACCTGGCTTCATTCTGGAGAAACGGCTACCCCCAGATGAAAAAAGACCTTGCGGGCCGGTATCCGCGCCATGACTGGCCGGATAACGCGCCTGACATTTAAGAACCCCGGGGCACAAAGCGGGAGGTACAGAGGCTTGTACGCGATACAAACGTACCGGGAAAGCGAGCCGGAAAGGCAGAAACCCCTTGACAACGCAGCACAAACTGTTATAAAGTGATGGCACGGAATACTGACAGCCCGCATTCCGCTGTCGGCACGCGTTTTTCACATTCATCTTCTGTTATCATATGAATATTGCAATGGTAGGTACCGGGTATGTAGGCTTAGTGAGTGGCACTTGCTTTGCTGAAATGGGCAATACAGTCACCTGTGTCGACATTAACAGCAAAAAAATTGAGGACTTGAAGAAGGGAATCATGCCCATATACGAGCCGGGGCTCCAGGAAATGGTGCTGCAGAACGCAGCCTCCGGCCGCCTGAAGTTTGCCACCAGCCTGGCCGAATGCCTGGATGAAGCAGATGTTGTGTTCTCTGCCGTAGGCACCCCGCCGGACGAAGATGGCTCTGCAGACCTGCGCTATGTGCTCGATGTAGCTCGGGAATTCGGCCGTAACGTGAAGAAATACACCCTGCTCATCACCAAGAGCACCGTGCCGGTAGGCACCTGGGCCAAGGTGAAGGCAGCCGTGCAGGAGGAGCTCGACAAACGCGGAGTAAGCGTGCCGTTCGGCGTGGCCAGCAACCCGGAATTCCTGAAAGAAGGCACAGCTATTGAAGATTTCACCAAGCCGGATCGTGTGGTGGTAGGCGTGGAGGATGAACAAGCAGCAAAGCTGATGCGCCAGCTGTACCGCCCCTTCATGCTGACGGGGGACCGCGTTCAAATCTGCGATATTCCCAGTGCTGAAATGATTAAATACGCGGCCAACAGCATGCTGGCCACCCGTATTTCCTTCATGAACGATATCGCCAATCTCTGCGAAATCGTGGGGGCCAATGTAGATGCCGTGCGCCGCGGTATCGGCGCCGATGACCGAATCGGCAAGAAATTCCTTTACCCCGGCTGCGGCTACGGCGGCTCCTGCTTCCCGAAGGATGTGAAAGCCCTGATTCGCAGCGGCGCAGAGCTTGGCTACCGCATGCGTATTCTGGAAGCGGTGGAGGAGGTGAATGAACGCCAGAAGACCATTCCCTTTGCTAAGCTGAAGGAAGCCATGCCGGAGCTTGCAGGCAAGAAGGTTGCGGTGTGGGGTCTTGCATTCAAGCCCGGCACAGATGACATGCGCGAAGCCCCCTCCCTCACCCTCATTGAGTCCTTGCTGGAAAGCGGCTGCAATGTACGAGCATTCGACCCTATTGCCATCCATGAAGCCAAGCGGAGACTGGGGGAAGATACCATCACTTTCTGCACAGATATGTACGAAGCCTGCATTGATGCCGATGCGCTCGTCATCGTGACCGACTGGAAGCAATTCCGTGTACCCAGCTGGGCCGTGCTGCGCAAGACCATGCATGGTCGCATCATTGTGGATGGTCGCAACCTGTATGACCAGGAAGAAGCCTCGGATGAAGGCTTCATCTACAAGCGAATCGGCTGATGAAGAAGCCCTACGATTACCTCATCGTCGGCGCCGGGCTCTACGGCGCCACCTTTGCCTATCTGGCAAGGAAGCAGGGTAAACGTTGTCTGGTCATTGATAAACGCCCGCACACAGGTGGAAACCTGCGCTGCGAGGAGCGGCGCGGCATCAACGTGCACCAATACGGCTGCCACATTTTTCACACCTCTAACAAGCAGGTGTGGGAGTTTGTGAACAGCCTGGTTCCCTTCAACCGCTTCACCTATACCCCGATGGCCTGTTTTGAGGGCAGATACTACAACCTGCCTTTCAATATGAACACCTTCTTTCAGATGTGGGGATGCACCACACCGGGAGAAGCCCAGTCCGTCATCGAACAGCAGAAACAGGAGGCAGTAGCCGCCATGCAGGCAGCAGGAGCCCTCGAGCCACGCAACCTGGAGGAGCAGGCGCTCTGCCTCGTGGGGCAGGATATATATGAGAAACTCATCAAAGGCTATACCGAAAAACAATGGGGACGCCCCTGCTCTGAGTTGCCCGCCTTCATCATCCGCCGCCTGCCCGTCCGCTTCATTTACGATAACAACTACTTCAATGATTCCTACCAGGGTATACCCATCGGCGGCTACAATCGGCTGACAGATGCCCTGCTGGAAGGCATTGAATGCCGCTGTAACGAGGATTTTCTTACCCGCCGCGAGTACTGGACAGCCCAGGCGGAGAAAATAGTCTACACCGGCCAGATTGATGCCTTCTACAACTACCGCTTCGGCCCGCTGGAATACCGCACCGTTTCCTTTGAGGAGCAGGAGCTCGATACCCCGAACTACCAGGGCTGCGCCACAATCAACTACACCGACCGCAACGTTCCCTACACACGAATTATTGAGCACAAGCACTTCGAGCATTTCGGGGATGCAGTCCAGGCCCTGCCCTGCACCATCATTACCCGGGAATT
>JAZOTV010000150.1:0-8998 GCA_045657815.1 Akkermansia sp. | reverse complement strand
GCTGGCCCCCGGGCGATGCAGGAGATAAATCTTTGCTATACCTATGGTTTTGCTTGTCATATCTGTCAGAGTGTGATACATTCCCTCATCTTCTAATCCACACACACATGAAAATCAAGAACATCTTCCTCTCCCTGCTGGCTATGGCCGGTGCAGCACAGGCTGGTGAGCCCTGCGTTGACACCACCACTCCCGCCCCGGAAACCAACAGCTACCGCCGCTTCTATGACGGCCCCCTCACCATCCCCGGTGAATCTGCTCCCGAATGGAAGAAAAAGCTTTACGAGACCACGGGTACCGGTCTCTATGTTGAGCTGTACGGCGCTTACTGGGCCGTTGACAACCAGGGCGAGGGCTATGACAATGACAACCTTTCCCTGCTGTACTTCAGCTCCATGGATCAGCGCATCATTCAGGACAACGTGGACGGCGGCACCTGGTTCAACCTGTCGCTGGCCGGTTCCTGGGGGCTTGACCATGACTCCTCCGATGCCTCCCGCTTCTATACCGACGGTATGGGTGTGGGCACCTGGGCACACACCGACAGCGTGGGCGCCGCCGGTCTCTACATCATGAACGCCACCCTGCGCCAGTATTTCAACAACAAGCGCACCTGCCTGAATGTGGGCGCGATCTGGATGAGCATGTACTTCGACCGCATCGGCCACGCACGCTTCATGAACGATGCTTTCGAGAAGTCCCCCGTGCTCCCCATGTACTACGGCACCCCCGGCGCTGTGATTCAGCACGAGATTGACAAGAACAACTTTGTGACCGCCGCATTCATCGGCACCGGCCTGGGTCTGGGTGATAACTTCCTGAACTGGGACAACACCAACGGCTACGCCGTGCAGGCCGAATGGGGCCACTGCTTCAACGAAGGCAAGGGCACCTGGCGCGTTGCTTCCTTCTTCACCAGCGTGGATGCCCCGGGCATCAGCGGCGCTGAGGAGGAGCACAACGCCGTGGGTATCATGACCGGCGTTGAATATGATATCAGCGACCGCGTGAAGGTATACGCCCGCCTGGCTGTGGCCAGCAGCGAGCATGTCCGCGCACGCAAGGAAGCCATGGTAGGCACCACCCTTCGCCTGAACCCCAACCGCCCGCAGGATTACCTCGGTGCCGTGGCAGGCGTATACAAGTGCGGCGATGGCGACAACACCCCCCTGGTGAATGCGTACGAGAAGGTGATTGAGCTCACCTACCGTTTCCAGCTGAACGACTACGTCTCCGTAGCCCCCTATTACCAGCTTTACATTGACCCCGCCTACCGCGATGTGTCCACGGTAAGTGCTACTGGTCTGCAGGCTCACGTAGAGTTCTGATAACGCCGGACTCCTATTCACAAAAAGGCGCAGCAGGTTTCGCACCTGACTGCGCCTTTGCTATTTGTACCTGCTGGTGTGTGGGAGAGAGAGCAGTTTATCTGGCACACCCGGCCACGGCCTGCTGCGCATCATTATTCGCACAGGCGGACTCTACGGCCACCACACAGGGCGTGGCGGTCCCGAAGAATGCCCCCAGTATGATGCAAAGCATCAGCGAAAGCACAGCACAAACTGTGATAAATGCGTTCAGTTTCATAAGTAAGGTGAGTTACAGCGCTATTTTCGTTATAGCACAGTTTTGCTGCGGGTCAAGATAAAAAAGGCAGTGGCCCTATGACCACTGCCGGAAAAAGTGAAAAATAGCGCGGTATTTAGTCGCGGCGGCGCGGGCGGCGGCTGAATTTATCGTAAAAAACACGTTCGCCGCGCTCCTCTCCGCGCATGCGGGAATCACGGCGGCTGCGGAAGCCGCCACGCTCGTCGCGGTCGCGGCGGAAGCCGGAGTTACCGCGCCCGCCATAGGTCGCGCCGCGGCGTTCGCGTTCGCGCGGGCGGAATTCGCGTTCGTGAGGGGCGTTACCCGGTTCCGGGTGGCCTTTATCCTCGCGGATATTCACCTCGTACCCGCAAATCTGGCAGGTGGCCAGGCGTTCAATGAGCTGCGGGGCAATTTCCGGGGTAACCTCAATGAGAGAATGCTTGAGGAAGAGGCGGATATCACCCACAGAGCCCTTGGGGGCGCCCCCCTCGTTGTAGAACAGACCGGCAATATCCTTGGGGCGCAGCCCAAGCAGCTTGCCGCCATTCATGAAGAGGGTGACACTCTGCTGCAGGGTGCTCCAGTCATTCCCCTTCTCCACAGGAGCGGATTCAGCATCCGCCGGGCGGGAGGAACGGGAGAACTTGCTGGGGCGGTCCTCAGGAATGGGCTGCAGCTCGCGGCTGGTCTTGGCCACCAGCAGGTTGAACATGGCCGCCAGAAGCTGACCGGCAGGCATGTCGATATCACGCAGCTCCTCCGGCAGCTCAGCATCCACCCTGGCATTTTCCAGAATTTCATCCACCAGGGATTCACGGCGAACCTCCTCCACCTGGGCACCGGTCATCACCTTCTCGCGCTGCATGCGCACGCCGACAAAACGCTCCAGACGGGCCAGCAGGGAGAAATCACGGCGGCCGATGAAGGAGACCGCCCGGCCCTTGCGCCCAGCGCGGGCGGTGCGGCCAATGCGGTGCACATAGTCCTCCGGGTCTCGGGGGAGCTCAAAGTTCACCACGGTGTCCACATCATCAATATCCAGCCCGCGGGCGGCAATATCGGTGGCAACCAGCACGGTGAGGTTACCCTTGCGGAACGAATCCATCACGCGCTCACGCAGGGTCTGCGGCATATCGCCATGCAGGCGGTCCACGGCATAGCCTCGGGCCAGCAGACCATCCACAATATCATCCACCACGCGCTTGGTGTTGGCAAACACAAGGCCGCGCTTCATGCGCCCCATCTCAATGAGGCGGCTGAGCACCTCGATACGCGAGGAGAACACCACCTCATACACACACTGTTCACAGGTAGGTACCGTGAGCTGCGGGCGCTCAATCTCAATTTCCAGCGGTTCGCCGGCCACCATATCCACCAGTTTACGGATAGCGGGTGACATGGTGGCAGAGAACAGGAGGGTCTGGCGGTTCTCCGGCAGCAGCGCCACCACCCGCTCAATATCCTCCTGGAAGCCCATGTCCAGCATTTCATCTGCCTCATCCAGAATGAGCATGGAGATATGATCCGCCTTCAGCTCCCCCTGCTCCATGAGGTCAATCACACGGCCGGGAGTGCCCACCACAAACTGCACGCCACGCTTCAGCGCGGCCAGCTGGGGGCCGAAGGAGGCACCGCCATAAATCGGCACGGCAGATACACCATCCAGGAAAAGAGCCAGTTTATCCACCTCCCGGCATATCTGAACAGCCAGCTCACGGGTGGGGGCCAGGCAGAGCACCTGCACTGCACGCAATGCGGGGTCTATACACTCCAGAGCTGGAATGGAGAAAGCCAGAGTCTTACCGGACCCGGTGTGTGAAAGGCCCAGGATATCAGCCCCGCTCAAAGCCGGGGGAATGGCGCGTTCCTGAATAGGGGAAGGAGTTTCAAAGCCAAGCACTTCAATGGCCTCCAGGATTTCCGGGCAAATTCCAAGTTCTGAAAATGACATAGACGGCGCAGAGAATGCCCGATTCTTCTGCTTTTGTAAAGCAAATTCTACCCCGCGAACACATTAGGCAAAAAAAGGAATTGCCTTGTGCCACACAGCGCGCTATACTTCTGGCGCATGAGCGAACACGAGGAAGATATGAACGCATTCAACGGCTGGGATTGCTTTGGTGCAACGCTCATGCTGGGCATCACCCCTGCTGTCATCCACTTTGCCACCACGGAGCCGCACGATGAGAAGGGCTCTGCGTTTCTGGCGTTGGGAGGCATTCTCATCAGCCTGGTGGTGCTGGCAGTTGCGCTCATCACCCGCTGGCGTTTCCTGAGCAAGCTGATTAACGGCGCCGGAATTGCGCTCACGGTATTCTTCATCTGCCAGATGACCTTTTTCTGGACCAGTTCCTGCTCTGGCAAGGAGAACAAGGAGCTTTCCCCGGAAGCCGAGCTGCTGCTGCAACCGACACAGCCCACCGACAAGAAGTGATTGAAGAAACATGCCTGCGTGGGGGGCCGGTTTGCTCCTGCAGGCAGAAAAGAGGAAGGCACCACCTGAAACCAGGGGTGCCTTTTCATTGAAGACTTGTTCAGTCTGGAGGCGGAATTAGTCCTTGGAAACCTTCTTAGCCATCTGAACAGGAGTGGTGTTCTTGCTGTTCTTGGCGATTTCCTTCTGGCGCTTGATGTAGGCAGTGCGGCGGCGACGCTTCGTCTCCTTACGATGTTGTTGACCCATGGTGGTATGGTTGTGTTGTTTGTAGGGCAGGCATACGGGCTTGCCCGGGTTGATATAAGTGGTTTTTAAATACCGCTTCTGGCGTAAGAATGCAAGGCAAAAGTGTGTGTACGCCCTTTTTTATTGCATGATACGGGCACAAATGCTAGTCTAGGGGCATGAAAATTGCCATATTGGGAGCAGGTGCTCTGGGGTGCTACTACGGCGCGCGCCTGGTTGAGGCGGGGCACGATGTATGCTTCATCGGGCGCTCGGTCTGTGAGCCGCTGAAAGCCGGCGGGCTGCGGGTGGAAAGTGTGCATGGGAATATCTACCTGCCCCAGGTGAATGTGTGCAGCAGCGCCGCAGAGTGCGGCCCGGTGGATCTGGTGATTGTGTGCTGGAAAACAACCTGCAATGACCAGCTTGGCACCAGCCTGCCTGCCCTGATTAAAGACAACACCGAGGTGCTCACCTTCCAGACCGGCATGGGCAATGCCGAAGCCATTTCTGCCTATGTGCCGGCAGAGCGTATCTATATCGGCCTCTGCTTTGTATGCTGCATGATGGATACCCCGGGGCAGATCCGGCACCTGGAGGGCGGCGATATCCAGTTTGCGCCCTTTATCAGTTCTGCTGCGGGGTCTTCCCGGGCAAGGGAGTTTGCCGCTCTGTTTGAACAGGCCCGCATTGCCAGCAAGGCTTTTGACCACGCAGAGCAGATTCAGTGGTGCAAGCTTTCCTGGAATATTCCGTTCAATGGGCTTTGCGTGGCGCACGGCGGCATCAGCGTCCGGAAGCTCTTCACGCTGCCGGGGCAGGATGAACGTGCCAGGGCTATCATGGAAGAGGTGTGCGAGGCCGCAGAAAAGCGCGGTTTCCCGCTGCCCATGGACATTGTGCACCGCCAGATGGAGCGCACTCGCATCATGGGTGATTTTATTCCGAGCAGCGCGGTGGATTATCTGCGCAGCCGCCCGGTCGAGTACGATGCCATCTGGGGCAGCACACTGGCTCGCGCCCACGAGGCCGGGGCAAAGGTGCCGCATTGGGAACAACTGGCCGCCGATATCCGCGCCCGTCTGAACCGCGCATGATGCCGCCCTGCCTCCAGCAACTACGCGCCCCGCTGCGCGGAGCAGCAGCCCTGCTTGTGCTGGCAGGGGCCGGCTGGCTCATGCAGCCGCTGCGCGTGCAGCTCCGCCAGCAGGAGCAGGCCTGCCGACTGCAGCTGACACCGCCGGATTACGGGCAGACAGATGCGCTCACCCAGCAATTGGCATTGTTCAGCCTGGGGGGGCTGCGCACCTTTGCGGCAGAGATGCTCAGCATTGACGCCACCAATGCCTGGATTCAGCAGGACTGGCCACGCGCACGCCAGCGCTGGGAACAGATAACCACCCTCTGCCCTCAGCGCGTCAATTACTGGCTCCGCGCATCCAATGACATGGCAAAGAATGCCGTGGCCTGGGTTCAGGAGCAGGAAGAGCCGGGCTCCTGCGAGCAGGCCGTGCAAAGCAAGTATTACCTGGATAGTGCAGAGCAATTCCTGCTGGAGGGTATTGCCAATAACCCGGACAGCGCCCTGCTCTGGCTTCATCTGGGGGCATTCGATGAAGATCTGAGCCGCCGCACCAATTTCACCCGCGCGGTAGAGGATTACCGCCGCGCCCTGGAGCTGGGAGCCTCCCCCATGTACCGCCGCTGGGTATTCTACAACCTTTGCCGCATACGCGGGCGGGAGAAGGAAGCCTGGGAGCTGGGGCGCGCGCTCTACCAGGAGGAGCGCCACCGTTCCCCCTCTCTGCGCTGCCTGCTGCTTGTGCTGCAACACAAGCTGGACATACCTGCAGAGCAGCAATTCACCCCGGAGCAGCTTTTTGGTTCCAGCGCCCGCGCGGAGAAGCAGCTGCGCGCGTTCCTGAGAAATGACCTGCGCTTCCCCACCGCCGGTATCAGGGAAATACTGAATGGCCTCAGTCAGTAATTCAGAGAAAAGCCCGCATCTGCATACACAGATGCGGGCTTTTTATAAACTTCTGTACCAGGGGTCAGCGCTGGGCGTCTATCATCTTCTGCAGAACACCGTTGAAGCCCTCATCCTTGATGTTCAGTTTACCGATACGGGTAAGCTCCTTGTTGATAGCCTGGTTAAGAGCTGCTGCAACAGAGCGGAGAGACTGGTGAACGGGCAGCTTCTCCTCGTTTTCTTCCATAATCTTCACTGAGCCGAGGGCGGTCACTGCACCGCTGACGGCGACACCTTCCGGGTCGCCATAAATGGCGGCCATGGGCTTAACAGCCTTGGCAGCAGACTTTTCATTGCGCACAGAACGAAGAATCTTGAGAGTCTTCTTCTGGTTGGCAATGTAATACTTGGAATCCTCTCGTTCCTGCTTGTTCACCTCGCGGCGCTCAGCTCCGGTAAGGGGGCGCTCGGGCTCTGCTGCCTCGGGTTCTTCCTCCACGAATTCATCTGCCGTGGCAGGAATGAATACACCATCATCATCAAAGGAAACGGCGGGAGTATCCTGGGCCTTCCTGGAGGTCTTGGACTTCTTGCTCTTCTTGGGGGCAGCCTCAGCCATCGGTGCACCAATGGCAAACAAAGCCACGGCAAGCATCAGTATGTACTTCATCTTCATCGTAATAATCTGGGATTCGTAGTTATCAGAGGGCAGCATTCACCTTGGCCTGAAGTGGCTCCCGGTCATAGGCATCTGCCCATTTCTTAAGTTCTTTGCCAGTGTAGGAGGAAAGGCCGTCTGCCGTGAGCTGACGAGCTAGCACGCCGGCAGGAATCAGCATGCAGAGAAAATCTGCATCGCTTTCATACCCCACTTTTACCTCACCGTTACGGGTCATGATGACGCCATCGCATGGGCACATGCTGTTCAGCGTCACAATGGCAGCCGAAAGGGCTTCCTGCTGAATTTCAAAGCTGGGCGCAGTCTCCGTTGACATGGGCGAATTATACACAATCTATTGAAAAAGCACAAGTGTTATTTAGCTATTTTAGCTATCGGCGAGCGGAACAGGCAGCCCACCGCAAATGTGGCAAGCGTGCCCACGGTCACCCTCCAGGGGAAGGCAATGCCCGGCAGCCAGCCCTGGCGGCCACCGATTTCCAGCAGAATCACCACGGCAAAGCCACAAAGCATAGCTACGCAGTTGCCGAAATCATTGCCCCGGCTGCGGGTGAGCATACCCAGCAGGAATACGCCCAGCAGAGAACCATAGGTGTAGCCGAAAATTCCCAGAGCAATGGGAAGAATACGCACGGTCGGGTCCATTACGGTGAGCCAGGCCGTGCCCGCGCCCACCACGATGAGCAGCACCGCGAAGGCCACAGTGAGCCAGCGCACGGCGCGCAGCTGCTCAGCCTGCCCCGCCTGCGGGCGGAACACATCCACATACCAGTCGCGGGTGGCGGTGGTGGCCAGCGCATTCAGCGCGGTGGAAAGGGAGCCCATGGCCGTGGCCAGCAGAGCGGCCACCAGCAGCCCACGCACACCCACCGGCAGGCAGTGAATGATGAACCAGGGAAAAATCTCAATCTGCTTCTCAGGCGGGGTGATGCCATTCTGAGCAAAATACACGAACAGAAGCATACCGCAGGAGATGAACACCAGAACGATGGGCATATCCATGAGCCCGGAGAGAATCACGGCGCGGGCACCCTTCTTGCTGTCCGGGGCGGCCAGCATGCGCTGCACCATGTCCTGGTCGGTGCCGTGGGTGGCCATGGTGATGAAGGTGGAGCCCAGCACTGCGCTCCACAAGGTGTACTCGCTGCTCAGGATATTTTTGATATCCTGCACCAGCCCCTGCCCCGTGAGCCCGGAATCAAAGAATGCCCAGGGCTTCAGGTTCTTGATTTCGCAGGGGTTGTAGTCCTTGTTGCCCAGGTGGTAGCAGATGGCATCCCACGCGGCGCTCCAGCTGCCACCGGCCTTGATACTGAAAAGCAGCACACCGATGGTTGTGACGAGCGATACCGCCAGAATGGAAGCCTGAAGCACATCCGTCCACACCACGGCCTTAAGGCCGCCCAGGGTGGTGTACACGGCTGTGGCAATCGTGATGAAGGTGAGCGCGGCAATGTAGATAACCACGGTCTCCACCTGCCCGGCGCTGTCCTGGCCGGTCACCATCATGTAGGCAATCACCAGCAGAATACCGGCGAAGAACAGGCGCGTGCCACTAGCCAGCACACGGCTGATGAGGAAGGTGATGCTGGCCCAGCGGCGGGTGGTAAGCCCGAAGCGCTTTTCCAGATACTCGTAAATAGAAACCACATTGTACTGGTAATAGGGCTTCAGGAACAGGCGACCCACGATAATGCGCCCCAGAATGGTGCCGATGGCCAGCTGCGCATAGGTGAAGTTGCGCAAGGCAAAGCCCTCACCGGGAGCCCCCAGGAAAGTGGCCGCGCTGATTTCCGCTGCCAGAATGGAAGCCAGAATCGCCCACCAGGGCAGATTGCGGTTACCCAGGGCATAGCTTTCCAGGCTTTCCTGCTTGCGGCCCACATAGAGGCCGATGCCGAAGATGGCGCAGAAGTACGCCAGTACTACCAGTATACCAATCATAGGAAGAAGAAAATGCGGCGGCGGGCGTTTCTTCGCCCCCCGCCGGGTATGAATCGTTGTGCGTTATGCCTGCTGCGCTTCCAGCGCAGCGGCCACCAGACCGGAGAAGAGCGGGTGAGCGCTGTTCGGACGGCTCTGGAACTCGGGGTGGTAC
>JAZOTV010000149.1:0-11264 GCA_045657815.1 Akkermansia sp. | reverse complement strand
TGTCGCCACCGCGGTAGCGGGCTTCCTCCAATACGAACCAGCCGCCTTCAATGTCGTGGCCGGGGTTGAGGATGCGCTCGTCAAAGTGGTCAATCACAGAGCCATCGGGGGCTACGTTCTCCAACACGGCCTGAATGTCCTCGTGCAGGAAGAGGCGTTGCAGGTCATCAATGCAGCGGTCAATCCAAGCGGTGTAGAAGCCATCTGTGTCGCCGAGGTAGCGGCGCAGCTCCTGAGCGGTTACAATCATAATCATGCGGCAGCCCAGGTTTTCGCCGGGGCGGTTGCCGGTGCTCTTGGGAGCCATCTTGCCGGGGGTGAAGTTGATATCGGCGTAGATATCGAACCAGTGGCGTGCGCGTTCAGCGCTCTTAGCCTCGCCGGTGGCGCCGTAGTGGGCAGCCCAGGCGATGGCTGCGAAGCATTCGCTGTAAGCATAGCGGCGCTTGCGGATGGGGGTGCCGTCAGCCGTCATGTGGAAGTACATGCGGCCGTCTGCCGGGTCCACGCATTTTTCCTCAAGGAACTTGAGGGCGCTTTCGGCATACTGCATCCATTCCGGGCGCTTTTCGATGCTGTTGTAGCAGGTGAGGAGCATCCAGGCCATGCGGCCCTGTGCCCATACGTTCTTGTCGGTGTCTACCAGTGTGCCATCAGCGGCGCAGCAATGGTAGAGACCCCCGTTCACTGTGTCCAGTGAACGGGGAAACCAGAACGGCTCTACCTCATTGAGCAGCTTGTCTTTGTAGAATTCGCCAAGTGCTTTGGTGTCCATGATGAGGCAGATGTTGAAGCTTTACTTGTAGATAGCCCAATCGTAGAAGCCGATGGCCTTGAGCTCGCTCTTGAGAGCATCGAGGGTGGCTTTGTCCTGCTTGCCCATGGGAAGACGGGCCGGGCCGAAGTCAACACCGGTCCATTCGCTCATGAGGTACTTGCAGCAACCCATGTAGCCCTTGCCGGCGATGATGTTGATCATGGTGACGGAGAGCTGCTGGAGGCGGCGGGCCTCAGCCAGGTCGCCGGCGTCCACGGCTTTCATGATGTCATCATACAGCTTGGGAGCGTAGTTGAAGGAGGAACCCACGCCGCCCTTGGCACCGGTGGCGTATGCGCCGAGGAACCATTCGTCCACGCCCCAGGGAATGTCATACTTGCCGCCGTCATAGTTCAGGGCATCCATGTACAGAGCCAGGTCGGGGTTGGTGAACTTCACGCCCACGAAGTTGGGAATCTTCTTGGCGCAGGCCTCAATCATCTTGCAGGGGTTGAAGCCCACGTGGGTGAGCACGGGGATGTCATAGAAGTAGAAGGGCAGCTCGGGGGCGCCGGAGGCGGCCACGGCAAGGCTGTCTACCAGCAGGTCAATGCTGCCCGGCTTGAAGTAGCAGGGGGAGTTGCTGGCGGTGCCGGTAGCGCCACATTCAGCAGCGTAGGCGGCGAGCTCACGGCCGTCATAGACGCAGTTGCCACCGGTGTGTACGATGACGTCGATACCATACTTCTTGCCGGCCTCGCCCCAGGCAGCCATGTTTTCCTTGCGCTCGGTGAGCTGCATGTGGGCAGATTCACCGGTGGAGCCGGTGATGAAAACGGACTTGATGCCCTGGCTGGCCAGGAACTTGGCCTGAGCGTCCACTGCATTGGGGTTGCAGGAGCCATCGGCATTCATTGGGGTGTGTGTGGCAGCGCAGAGACCATGAATCTTGAATGTGGTTTCCATATTTGTAGTATGTGTTTAGGTTACGAGAAAGGACAGGGAAATAAAAAATTGCCCTGTGCTAGTTTTAACGCAAAGGGCAAGGCTTTTCAAGGATAATCTTCACCGCGCCGGGGAATTATGTTTATTTTCCCGGTTTCACGCGGCGGAATCGCAGCTGCAGTTCGTCTTCAGGGCGGTTTCGGGCGCGGTTTTTCTGGCGGATGAAGTTCTGGGCCTCGGCGGGCAGCTGGTCGATGATATGGAAATCGACCACGGCAAGGTCATCGTTCTCGAAGGAGAGGCTTATGCGCCATTTCTGGTCATTCCGGGAAACCTCGATGGAGTATGGCTCGGAATCATCCTTCAGCCAGGTGTAGTGGTAGGTTCCCTTGTGGCCGCTGCCTTGCCAGCGCGCTGAGCTGTCGGTTACTTCTACGTACCCGAGCTTGTTGTATTCCTGCCACTCTCCTTTTACCAGTTCGCGCGGGTTCTTGAACCATCCCGGCACCAGCAGGGCAGCGCAGGAAATCAGTGTAAGGAGAATCAGGAGCAGGAGAAGGCGGGTTCTGGTCATATCTGCCTCCATGCTAGCATATTCTGCCCGTTTTGCAATCATTCTGTGAGCCGCAGTGTCAATTTTTATATGAAGGAACTGGTATTACTGCGGCATGGTGAGTCACAATGGAATGCGGAGAACCGCTTCACCGGGTGGGCGGATGTGCCATTGTCTGTGCGCGGGCGGCGGGAGGCTCAGCTGGCTGGACTGCGGCTGAAGGAAGGCGGCTTCCGCTGCGGCGCGGCTTGTTCCTCCGTGCTTCAGCGGGCTATTCATACGCTGGATATTGTGCTGGCCGGGCTGGGGTGCTCATGGGTACCGGTGCAGAAGGATTGGCGGCTCAATGAAAAACACTATGGGCTGCTGCAGGGGCGCAGCAAGCACGCGGCAGAGCAGGAAATGGGCTCGGAGTTGGTGCGGCGCTGGCGGCGCGCCTATGATTGTCCGCCGCCGCCGTTGCCGCAGGCTGCAGCCATTGAGCAGGCTGCTGATCCACGCTACGCCGGGCTGGCTGCAGACCAGCTGCCGCTCACTGAGTCCCTGCGCGACACACACCGGCGGGTGCTCGCCTGCTGGGAGGAAGTGCTGCGTCCCCGGTTGCATGCCACTGGTGCGCTGCTCGTGGTGGCGCATGGCAACAGTCTGCGGGCGCTGGTGATGCACCTGCTGGGGCTGTTGCCCGCAGAGGTGGAGAAACTGGAGATAGCGACCTGCCGGCCACTGCGCCTCGTGTTTGATGATAATATGCAGTTATTTGACAGTGGGAACATGTTTGCAGATGCACGGATGAACCCTCCATCTGCGCCTGATTGACGCCGCTTGCCGGGCGTGCCATGCTGCGGAGCATGGCAATACGAATGAAAGAATGGGGAATGCTGGCCTATCCCCGCCAGGCTGTGCACCTGCCGGTCAACTCATTGAATGACTGGGGGCGCTCCGGCCGCGTGCTGGGGCAGGGAGTGCAGGAATTCGGGCATGGCCTGGCAGAACTGGAGCCGGTTATCTCCCGGGTTACGCAGGCTGGTCAGCTGGCAGATGCTGCAGCCATGCTGCGTGAGATGGGCGAGGAAGCAGCTGGCGAGTTGCTGGATTCTCCCGTGAGAGATTGGGATTACAGCTGGCAGCAGGCCTACCAGCCACGCGTGCAGCAGGTGCTATCCCGCTTCAGCGGTGAGGAGCGCGAGCAGGTTCAGCAGCTCAGTGAATCCTATGGCCGCCAGTATTCGCTGGAAGGGCGCCGCCGGATGGAGCTCCGCCGTATTCGCCAGGCCCGCCAGCAGTGGAAGGAACAGGTGGATAGCGCCGTGATGCAGGGGGATGCCGAAGCCGCCTGCCGGTGGTTGGAGCAGGGGCGGGAGGTCTTTGTGCCGGAGCCCGACATGCCGCGCCAGCTGCAGGAGGTAAGAAACCGGAGCCTGCATGCTGCCTGGCAACAGCAGCTGCAGCAGGACCCATACGCGGCGCTGACCGCCTGGCAGGCTGATGATGCCCGCAGACCGGAAGGGGAAGAGGCTTTGCGCGCGCTGGAGGCGGATATGGCGCAGACCCGGCAGAATCTGCACCGGGAGCTGGCGGTTCAGCTGGCGGCAGCTGTGGAGCAGGGGCAGGAGCCTGATGCCTCCATGCTGGCGCGTGCAGCCGCTGCCGGTGTGCTCTCGCCGGAACTGGTGGCCGCTCAGGGACGTGCGGTTGAGCCGCTGAGTGTGGAGGATACGTGTAACTGGCTGCGCCGTATCGATGAGCGCGAGCCCGGGGAGGATGACCCCCTGGTGGTTGAGATTGCGCTTGCTGCGCTTCCTGCGGAGCAGCGCCGCCTGCTGCTGCAGCGTGTGCAGCACACAGCAGCTCTGCCTCCCCAGCAGCGCTGCAGCATGAGCCGTACCCTCTGGAACCGCTACCGTGAAGGCTGTTTCGGCTGCCCCGGAGATGCCGAATCCATGCTGACCCTGGGGCGCCTGCAGGAGGAGGCTCTGATTCGTATGACCACCCAGCCGGAGAAGGAAACTACCCGGTGGCTGGAGGAACTCGGCACGAACGCCGATGCCTGGCTTTGCTTTGATGAACAATAACGGACATTGAATATGGAAACTGAATTGAATACGATGCAGCCGGAGCCGCTGCCGCTGGAGAGCCTGGCTCCGCTTCCTGAGCAGAATGCAGGGCGAGAGGCCGAAAAATGCCGCTACTGGAGCACGCTGCTGACCGGAAATCTGGACCAGGTGCCGCTGGCGCTGCGCCGCAAAGCCGGGGCTGGTGATGAGCGTGAACCTGCAGAGGCGCGGGATTACCGCCTGGCCTCCAGCATTAACCGCTCCTGGGTGGTGGATCACAAGAATATGAGCCGCGAACAGGTGCGCGCCAACTGGCCGGATTTGCGCCGCAATATGGCGCAGGAATTCGGGGTGCAGAATGATGAGCATGAAGTGTACACGGCGCTTTCTCTACGGCAGTCCGAACTCCCCGCCCGAGAGAAAGTGCGCCAGGTCTATGCCGGTGCATATACCTCTGCTCTCAGGGGAGAGGATGCCACCCTGCCGGAGGCAGAGGACGAACGCCGGGTGTATGAGGGTGCCCGGGCAGAGGCAAGCCGGGTGCGCCATGAATATATGCCGCTGGCAGAGGCTTTGTCGCAGGGGTGGTCAGCCCTGAAGGCTGATGAGAGCAGCGCCTTCCCGCTGCCGGAGCTGGTGGCGGGGGCGCCCGGGCTTATCAAGGCTGTGGATGCCCTGGCGGATATGGCTCCGGCAGAGCGCGCCAAGGTGTATGAGATTGCCCGCTCGCTGGAATCCACCCGTGCGCTGGAAGAGGAACCGCAATCTCTGGGAGCTGCCATGCTGCACAGCATGCGCCGTGGTGCGGCTGATATACGGCACGCAGTGGTACAGGGGGTGGGGCATTCTGCTACGGCGCTTACTCATTCTCTCGGTGAAACCCTGGGGAGTGAGCCGCTTCAGCGTGGTGCTGCGGCTCTGGATAAGCGTCTCCAGTCATTGCATGAGTTGCGGCGCGTGGCTCAGGGAGAGGTGTTCCCCATTGACCTGGGGGAAGAAAGCTCGCTGTGGGAGCAGATGGCGGTGGATGCCGCCGGTGCCGTTCCCGGGGCTGCGCTTGCCTTCTCGGGCGTGGGCGGTTTCGGTTTGCTGGGGCTTTCCGGGGCGGGGGCTGCCGTGGCGGAGGCCCGGCGGCGCAGCCCGGAAGGTCGGCAGGAATTGCAGACTGCCGCCGGTATTGTGGGCGGTGCCTTGCAGGCTGGTATCTATATGGGCATGAGCCGCATAGGAGCGCAGTTGCTCAGCCGCAGTATCGGGCATTTCGCCCAGGCTGCCAATGCCGGTGCCGCCGGGTATGCCATGGCCGCGCTCAAGTCACTGGGGGCGCTCACCGCCGAGAGCGCCAAGCTGCTGCTGGCAGGCAAGGCTGCGCAGGTGGCCGAACTGGGCATGCAGGAGCTGGCCTCCCGGGTGGATCGTGTTGCGTCCAACATTGATTGGCAGACCTATGGTGACAATATCCTGGATATTGAGACCAATATGCGGGAGGCCGCCATGAATCTGCCCTTCATTCTCATTGCCGCAGGCCGTGCGGCGCTGCACCATTTCCGCGCGCCCGATGCTATTCTGGAAAACCGCCGGCTGCTGGAGGATTGGGGGGTGGATGAGCCCACCCGCCAGCGCATCATTGATGCACCGGACCCGCACAGCCGCACCGCTATGCTCCGCGAGGCGCTGAGCAGCGGCAGCCGCTGGGGCGGTGCAGGCTTCCTGGAGGACTGCCTGCGCTCTCTGCGCCTGCTGAATACGGAAAATCATGCTCCCTTCAGGGATGAACAGTCCGTCCGGGGCTTTTTGCGTCTGCCGTCATCTGCGGAATCTGCCCGCCGGCATGAAGTGGTGCCGCGTGATATGTCGGACCCCGAGGTGGTGAAAATGGTTGCAGAGCGGGTGAATGAGAGCAGAAATCAGTCCTTGCTGCGCCGGAAGGAAAGCGCGGAGGCTCTTCGCTTCCTGGATGAATTGAGTCAGAAAGCTTACGGTGAGAAGATGCCCACGCTGGAGGAGAAGAAAACGGCCATAACCCGCTACCGGGAGATAGCCAGAAAACCGGGTTCGGTATTACCCGGTAAATTCAAGCTGGATGGATACTACAATCCTCACCAGGCGAAAGCTTCGGAATTTGTGCTCAGTGAGCTCTCAAATGAGCTCATCGCGCTCTCGTACCAGTATGCTCTCAACAGCGAGTCTCTGGGCAGTGTCATGAACTCATACCGGAATGTTGATGTAGCCCGGACTCAGATTGACCAGAAGCGTCGGGAGTTCATGAGCCTGTTGTGTGAGGCCATGGCGGAGTCCTGTGCGAACGGCGATTTCAAGCAGGCCTATGAGAAAGTCTGTACATGGATGAGCAAACGCTATGATGCGCGCCGCAAAGCCTCATCGCATGTTCCGCTCTGGATACGGCAGACGGAGCGTGGTGATCTGCTGAATGCATACGAGAAGGCGCATGCGCGTATTTCTGGCAAAACCAGGCCGGAGTTGGTGAATTTCTATCGCCAGATACTGGGGGGTGAGTCGCTCGGCTCAGCCTGGCTGATGTGCGTACCGCACACGGCAGATTTTCAGGAATTGCTGGGCATGGGGTACAGCCCGGAGCAGTCTGTCACCCACTTGTTATGCCGGGAATTCGGTGATAATCTGGACTCCTCCACCTGGAATCCCGGGCTCCTGAATCTCAAGGAAGCCAATGTCATAGACAACAAGCGCCGCTTTGCAAGAAATCAGGAGATGTGCAACAACTATATGCGGCTGAGCGGGTATGGCCTGGAGCGCAGCCCGGATGGAAACGGCAAGGAACTGTGGCGAATCATGCGTCCGGATGGGCAGTACACGCCGTGGTTCTCGTCCTATGGGCAAGTGGTGAACTCGCTGGTGGGAAATGCCAGAATCAGGTTCATGCAGATGGGGCGCGGGGAGCTTTCTGCCAGTATTGAACGTGCATACCGCAGCATGACCAACGGAAAACGCGCCTTCTATGCGGGCTATATGTATCCGCTCGCTCCCGGCGCTTTCACCGGGTTTGATCATCTGGGCCGGGTTGCGACAGATGAACTGCGCTCCCTGTGGATGGGGGATTCCACACACTATACCATGGGGCTTAACTATGAGGAAGACAAGGCAAAGTGGAGCCGCCTGAAGGGCAAACTCTGGCTGCCGCGCCTGAAGGATATCCGGGACGGTAACGATTCCTACCTGGTATATCCACGGCACGTGGAAACACCCGTGACTTTGGCGCGGCTGCGTTTCTTTGTGTACTGGAATCGCCTGTTGTCATCTGGTTGGGTAAGCCCGGAGGCAGTGGGTGAGGCACTGGTTCAGGCGGGTGAGCTGAAGCCGGATAAACTGGAGGCTATCCTGAAGAAAGGGCAGGAACGCAAGCTCCACCTGAATAACCTGCCGGACCGGGAGGCACGGCGCAAGATGCTCCGGAAGTACCCGGAGCACATTGTGCCGGGGGATAAACCACTCATGCACGCGGACCTGGCACGCCGCATGGCCGAGTACAACCTCCTGTTCATGATGGCAGACCTGCCGAATGCCGAGCTGCCGAATTCGGTGCGTGAATGGTTTTTCTCCACCGTGCTGGGCGATTTCCGCATACCTCCGGACACGCCGAACCTTCGCGATGCCGTGCGCAAGTACAACCGCGCAGAGGCAGAGAAGGTGAAGGATATGGTTTCCCGAGTGGAGGATATCCGCTCACTGAGAGATTCGGAGCAGGGAATCAAGCTGGCGGAAATGATGCGCAATGCCTACCAGCCGAATGAGGCTCGCCGCTATGAGCAGGGCTGGTGTTTCGCCGTGGGCGGGACCTCGGCCTTCCGTTCCTCGGGGCAGGCCTTCTGGAACCTGCTGGAGGAGCCGGCCAGGGGATGGGAGCTGCTGCCGCCGCAGGAACGCGCAACCCTGGCGGAGGAGTTGCGCGAGCACTGCGGAGACCAGCCCCCGGAGAAGAAACTGCAGGAGCTCAGCGAAGTGCTGCGTGAGTACCCGGGCCTGCGGGCCTATTCGTCGGACAAGCGGCATGGTGGTGGCATCAAGCGCATGGAGCTGAACCCCATCGAAAGGACGGATATTATGCCCCGATCCTACTCTCATGCCACGAATACCATCCTGATGCATCCTCTCGTGGTGAAAAAGGGATTCACCGTCGAGGAAAACGCAGAACTGCCGGCTGCGTGGCGCGCGGATCCCCGCGTGCTGCCGGCGTTGCAGCTGCTCACAGAGCTGCGCCGCACAGTGACGGCTTCTCCCTATACCGATGAAAACGGCATCTGGTGGCAGCAGGAACGCTACGGCGGTGTGGATGGCAAGCGCCCCAACGGGTTGGAGCCGCATTGGAAACCCGAGCCCGGCCTGCAGGAATTCATGCGTTTCTATAAACGAGTGGATGAACTGGGGCAGCTTTACGGTGCCCGCGGCCAGCTGAATGTGTGTGGTGTGCCGCTGGGCGGTATCGGCGCCGGGGACCTGGATATGAACTTGCTGAAGCATGTGACCATATACCGCACGACCCGCCTGCCTGACCAGCAGGTGCGCTTGATGCCCGGAGAGCCGAATGCGGCAAATCCGTATCAGCGCAAGCCATATGTGATGCACACGGCAGATGGTGTGCCCCTGTTGCCGAAACGCATGGCCCGCCAGGCTTCTGAGCTGATGGAGGCGCTCATGCCGCTGAATGAATTCGGGAGCGATATGGAACGCCTCTATGATTTCCAGACCAATCACAAGTGGCGGCGGCGCCAGCTCTCCTCCTATCTGACGGACCTGCTGGAGCGGCGCACCACCACACCCGCCGCCTGGGAGCGGGCAGATGAAGGCTACATTAATAACCTGGAGCTCTTCATGCAGATGTTCCAGGATGGCCGCCTCCCCTATTATCTGGAGAAAAAGGATCCCACGCAGCTCAGCCGCGGTGAGGCTCTGGCGGCAGAGCTCGGGCGGCTGATGCTGCTGGCAGAGTTCGGCACGGCGCGGGACACCGCTGTGGAGAACCTGGTGCAGTTCTGCGGCAGATTGCGAGCCAGCCGGGAGGATAAACAGCTGCTGCAGACTGCTCTGCACCGCATTGTCTCTCCGGAGCCGAACCGATATAGCGAGGAGGAATTACCCCGCCCTGCAGAAGATCGTGAACTTGACCTGAGCCCTGAAGATGCTGAATACTATTGACCCTGCTTACCGCAGCCGCCTGGCAGACCCCCTCTGGCGACTGAATAATCTGTACTGGATTGAGAATAAAAAAGGCCGGATGCAGCGGTTTTCACCGAATGCGGCGCAGCTGCGTCTGCACCGCCATCTGTGGAACCGGAATGTGGTGCTGAAGGCGCGCCAGCTGGGTATTTCCACCTATGTGGCCATGCTCATGCTGGATAGGTGCCTGTTCACGCCGAATTTTCATGCCGGTATCATTGATAAGACCCTGCCGGATGCCGAGCAGAAGCTGGAGAAAATCCGCTTTGCCTGGGAGCATCTGGATTACATGCCGCCGCATGGGGATGAGCGCGATAAGTCTCTGGCTTATCTGGGCTTTCTTATCAAGCAGCAGACGGGGACTCTGAAGAAAGGAACCCTGCACCCGGCGGCAGATGCCCGCGGGCGCCTGGCTTTCACCAATGGCAGCGATGTGCGCCTGGGTACCACCCTCCGAGGTGGTACCCTGCAGCTGCTGCATGTGAGTGAGCTGGCGCATGTATCGGTTCATGCGCCGTGGCGGGCCCGCGAAATTCGCACCGGTGCCATCAACACCGTGCCGGTGGAGGGTACCATCATTCTGGAAAGTACGCACGAGGGCGGACGCTATGGCGTGAACTACGAGCTCACCTCCCAGGCCATGGAAAATGGCGCTAAGGAGGAGCTCTCTCCGCTGGATTTCCGCTTCTTCTTCATGAGCTGGTTCGATAACCCGGATTACGTGCTGCCCGGCCACGCCGGATGGTCGGATGCGCAGGCTGCGTATTTCGAGAAACTGGAGCAGGAATGCGGGGTGCAGCTGAGCCATGCCCAGAAACTCTGGTACACCCGCATGGAGCGTACCATGGGCGCCGCCATGCGGCAGGAGTATCCTTCCACGCCGGATGAGGCCTTTGCCACGGGGAATGATGGCGCCATCTACGGCGCTCAGATTGCCCGCCTGCGCGAGAATGGTCGCATCGGCGCCAGTTTCGAGTATAATCCTCAGGAACCCCTGTATACCTCCTGGGACCTCGGGTTGAGTGACCATACCTCTATCTGGCTGGTGCAGAATTATGGGGGCAATGTCTACTGGCTGAATCACTATGCGGCCAATCAGCTGCCGCTGGAGCATTTTGCCGGCAAAATCCGGGAGTGGGAAATAAGTTATGGCCGCATAGCTGCCCATTTCCTGCCGCATGATGCCGCCCACCGTGACCCGCACGGCCATTCCTATGTGGAAAGCCTGGCGTGTGAGGGGATCAGCGCTGTGCGGGTGGTGCCGCGCACGCCGGATATCTGGCGCGGCATCAATTCGCTTCGTGGTATCCTGACGCACAGTTGGTTCCACCGCGATACCATGCAGCAGCGGGTGAATCCGCGCGGCGAAAAGGAGCCCTCCGGCCTGCGCTGCCTTGAGATGTACCGCACGGCACCCGCCGGGGCCAGTGGCGCTTACCGCGAGACTCCGGTGCACGATGCCAGTTCGCACTCAGCGGATGCCGCCCGCATGTTTGCCGAAGCCTTGTCGCACGGCATGGTGTATCCGGTGCAGCTGCGCCTGTCCGCACGCCGGGCGCGTATGTAAGAATTCCCCTATGAATACAAATAAGGAACAACACAGTTGGCTGACCGGGCTTCTGACCGGTTGGGGTGTGAAGGAGAGCTGGGCAAAGCTGATTGCCGGTGCCATTGTCGGTGCGCTGGCTGCTGCTGGCCTGCTCTGAATATAAAAAATCCCCGGAACCGGGTATTCCGGTTCCGGGGAGAGTATTTTCGGGGC
>JAZOTV010000148.1:0-3394 GCA_045657815.1 Akkermansia sp. | reverse complement strand
GTCAGGTGGTGAATATCTCCATGGACTACGAAACGCTGGGCGAGCGACAGGCCGACAGCACGGGCGTATTCGAATTCTGGCGCACTATGATTACCGCCGCGATTGCCGCCGGCAATGAGTTCTACATGCCCGGCGAGGCCGCGCGCGTGGTCCCCTCCACCGGCACGCTGAACTGCCCGAACCCGGTGAGCTGCTCCACCTACGGTACCACGACGCACTGGAATGGCAATGTGATGCAGCAGGAGGCCATCAAGAAGATATACGATCTGGAGCGCTCTGTGAAGGCGAGCGAGGACCGCGATATGATTCATGTGTGGCGCAAGCTGCAGAGCGCAGACCACTTCCACTACATGGAGAAGAGCAACGGCTTCACCCCCTACCCCTCGCCGTATGATGCCTATATCTATTACATGAACGCACTGGCAGACCTGCAGGTGCGCGTGAAGCAGGAGGCTGAGCTGATTCACAAGGCTCACAAGGCCACGATGGCCTAAGGAATATGTTTAATCAAAGCAGAGCCCCCGTTCCCATTGTCAGGGAACGGGGGCTCTGGTGTATACGGGCGGGGCCTGGGGCGCGTTTTCAGCTTTCGCGGCGCTGCACGGTAGCCTGGCCGTCCTTCACAGCGGTGATGGTGACCTCGTCACCCGCAGAAAAGGCAGCGCGACAGGAATCGGCCAGCGGCAGGTACTGGTCGCCATATTTTACGGAGAGAGAATCGCCCTCGCCCACGATGCGGCCAGCGGTGCCGGCCAGGTTTTCCTGGGCTTCGCGGGGGGCGTTGCGCATCACGCCGTCCATGACCAGGCGGCGCACGCAATGCGTCCAGAGCGTGTAGTAGAGCACGGCGCACAGGATGAGCACCAGCACATAGACCAGCACCATCCACTGCACGGGCAGGTCAAACTGCATGGTGGCCCAGAGAGAGAACACCAGCATGGAAATCCAGGAGAGAACCTCGGTGTTGCAGAAGACATCCAGCACAAGCAGCGTGAGGCTGATGGCGAGCATCCAATGCAGGAAGGTGCCGTTGGAAATACCGAAGAAATCGGCCAGGAGAAGAGCCAGGGACATAGGCGGGAATCAGCGCTTGAGGTCAACCACAGCGGGCACGCTGTTGGGCAGGTACACGGTGGAAGCCGGGTTGGTGGAGATGGTGGCGTAACCCTCCAGCGCCTGGCGGTTCATGAGCACCTTGGCGGCGGCATCGGCACCGATGATGCCTGCCAGGCGCTCCACATAGGCGGCCTCTGCCTCTGCAGCCAGGCGCAGCGCCTCTGCCGCGCCCTCTGCCCGGAGGATGGCAGCCGTCTTCTCAGCCTCAGCCAGGCGGATCTTGGCCGTGCTTTCACCCTCTGCCTGCAAGGCGGTGGAGCGGCTGATGCGCTCGGCCTCCATCTGACGGAGCATGGCCTCGCGGGTCTCCGAATCGGTGGTGAGTTCCTTGATTTCGATGGAGGTGATGGCAATACCCCAGCGAGAGACGGTGGAGGCCACGGCCAGGGTCACCTTCTCCGACATTTCGGAGCGGGAGGAGAGGATTTCATCCAGGTTACGGCTGCCGATAAGAGAGCGCATTTCGTTCAGCACCAGCTCGATGAGCGACTGATGCAGGCGCTCCACCTCGTACACGGCCTTGATGGGATCGGTAATACGCCAGCGCACAATGCAGTTCATCTGCATGGTGGCGTTGTCCTTGGTGATGCAGGAGCGGGGCTGAGTATCGAGCAACTGTTCGGTCAGCTCAATGAAGTAGCCATCCTTATTGGTCAGGCTGCCCCAGGTGGGAGAAACATCGCGCAGCTTCTGAAGGAACGGAATACGGAACTGCAAGCCGCTCTTGCGCACAGAAACGGGCTTGCCGAACATCTCTACAATGGCACAATGGCCCTGCTTTACGGTGAAAATGAACATAATGGCATCATACTACACCCTGACAGATATGCAACCCGGTGATTTGTCATAGCCGGGCGGATGGCAATGGAGGCGCAAACGCCGCAGCTGAGGTGCCATTTCTGGCGCCGGGGAGTTTTTTACCATTCAATCCAACGGAAGACTCTGCTTCTCCCCCCTGAAAAAAGGCAAAAAAAGCTTCCTGCCGGATGAACGCATCCGGCAGGAAGCTTGATAAGTGACTTGAAGAGCGGAATTAACCCTTCATGCCGGTGATAGAGCCATCGGCAGATACCTTGATATCGCAGGCGGCGGGCACCTTGGGCAGAGCGGGCATGCGCATGATATCGCCACAGAGGGCTACAAGGAAGCCGGCACCATTGGCAATTTCGAAATCACGCACGGTCACAGTAAAGCCCGTGGGGCGGCCCAGCAGGCCGGCATTGTCGGAGAGGGAGTTCTGGGTCTTGGCCATGCAGATGGGCAGATCGGTAAGACCGTTCCTGGCCATGAGAGCCAGCTTCTTCTGAGCGGGTTTGGTGAGCACCAGACCATCGGCGCCGTAAATCTTGCGGGCGATGGTGGCCATGCGTTCCTCCACACTCAGGTCGAGGCTGTACAGGCATTCGAAGGGTTCGTACTCAGGCTGCATGCTGGCCAGCACGGTTTCGGCCAGTTCGGTGGAGCCGGCGCCCCCCTTGCCGAAGACATCGGCCACGGCGCAGCCCACGCCCATTTCGGCACACATGGCCTTCACCTCGGCAATTTCTTCCTCTGTATCCGTGGCGGCAAAGAGGTTGATAGCAACGGTGACGGGGCGCTTGTAGAGGCGTGCGCTCTCGATGTGGGCGGCCAGGTTCACCAGACCGCGGCGCACAGCGGCGGCATCCGGGGTTTCCAGGGCGTCCTTGGCTACGCCGCCGTGCATCTTGAGCGCGCGAATGGTGGCCACGATGACGATGGCATCCGGGGAAAGGCCACTCTGGCGGCACTTGATATCAAGGAACTTCTCGGCACCCAGGTCAAAGGCGAAGCCGGCTTCGGTCACGGCGTAGTCGGCGCAGGAAAGGGCCATCTTGGTGGCGATGACAGAGTTGCAACCGTGGGCAATGTTGGCGAAGGGACCACCATGCACAAAGGCGGGCACGCCCTCCAGGCTCTGCACCAGGTTGGGATTCACGGCTTCCTTCAGGATAGCCAGCAGAGCATCGGTCACGCCGAGTTCGCGGGCATACACAGCCTCATCCTCGGCGGTGAAACCGATGACCATGTTGTCCAGGCGGCGGCGCAGGTCATCGCGGTCCTCGGCCAGGCAGAAGCAGGCCATGATTTCGGAGGCGGGGGTGATGTTGAAGCCGTCCTCGCGGGGCACGCCGTTCTTGTTCAGGCCCACCACAATCTGGCGCAGAGCGCGGTCGTTCATGTCCATCACGCGCTTCCAGGTCACTTTGTTCTGGTCCAGGCGGGTGGTCTTGTAGAAAAGAGCGTTGTCAATCACGGC
>JAZOTV010000147.1:0-5101 GCA_045657815.1 Akkermansia sp. | reverse complement strand
ATCTGACAAATTTTCATATCGACAAAGGCGGTGTAAAACGTTACCATAGGAACAGCGCCGAAACTGGTGTGTGTGATTTTCTGTAACCTTTTAATAAATAATAAAATATGTTTAAATACCCGCAAAAACCCGCTCCTTCTCCCGCTGGTGGTTCCCCGTTTGCTGAGAATGATGTGCCCGCAGAATGGGGTGCTCCTGTTCAGCAGCCTTCCGCCGGTGCTTCTGATTCCGACTATTTTGGTGCAGGGGAACCCGCTGCTTCTCCCTTTGATATGGGGGCTGCCCCGGAATCTACCGGTCCTACCCGCAATGTTCTGAACTATGACGTATCCGTGGTGGGTACGCTGCGTTTCACTGATGACCTGCTGGTGGACGGTTCTGTGGAAGGTGAGATTACTTCGGATGGCGTGCTGACCGTGGGCGCCAATGCCAGCATTCAGGCTGGTGAGAAGAATAAAGTTGCCGTGCGCACGCAGAGCGCCATTATCCATGGCAAGGTGGTGGGCGATATCGTGGTGACGGACCGCGTGGTGCTTGCTGCCACCGCAGAAGTGGTGGGCGATGTGACCGCCGCGAGAATTTCCATTGAGGAAGGTGCCGTGTTCGTGGGTATGTGCCGCGTGGGTAACCCGGCGGTGATGCCTGCTACCTCTGCTCCTGCCCCCAAGAAGGCTGCTGCCCGCGCTGCCAAGAGCGCTGATGCCAACCTCCTGGGCTAAGCAGTATAACTAGTTTATACCATGCCGGAGTTCAGGACAGAGCCGCTTATTGTCCCTACCGTCTCCGGTTTGTTACCCGCAGGTGAGCGCGACCGCAGAGTCGCGCTCACCTCGTTTCATTCAGATGAGAGCCGGTCGCAGGTGCCTACCCGCGAGGTTGTATGCTATGAATGCGGCATGAGCTGCCGGGTACCTGCTGCGGCATTATCGGCCAACTGTATTCACTGCCATGCACACCTTAACATGGCAGATGTGGAAATTCGCCCTGGTTCCCGCCGCCTGACGGTACGCACGCTGGGCAATGTGCATGTGCCATCCGGCACGGTGTTATCCAACCTGAATGTGGTGTGTCACCATATGGAGGTGGATGGGCGGGTCTCGGGTGCTTTTCGCTGCACCGGTACACTGAGTTTCAATGCTTCCACCGTGGTGGATGGCTCTATCAGCGCAGCCAGGCTTGTGGTGAATAAAGGGGTGGAGGTGGAGTTCTCCGTTGGTGCTGTGGCGGAGGAGGTGGAGCTTTTTGGTTGCCTGAAGGGGCGCCTGCAGTGCAAGGAACGATTGCATGTGTACCGCGGCGGCGCTTACGAGGGCGTTTGCAAGGCTGCAGATGTGGTGGTGGAGCCCGGTGGTCGGTTTGATGACCAGGGCTATTTCTGATTTCTGCTTCCGGGGTTATGGATATCCGCATTACAGGCGCCAGTCAGAATACCCTGCGGCATATCAGCCTGACCCTGCCTGCCGGCAGGCTCATTGCCCTTATGGGGCCAAGCGGCTCCGGCAAGAGTACGCTGGCGTATGATACGCTTTTTGCTGAGTCGCGCCGGCGCTTTCTGGAGTGCCTTTCTGCCGGTGCGCGGCGTTTGCTGGCGCGTCCGGAAAAGCCTCAGGTAGAGCGCATAGATGGCCTGCCGCCGGCGCTGTGCCTGGAGCAGCATCTGCCCGGCGGGCAATCCCGCTCGGTGTTGGGCTCGCTTACGGAGGCGCTCGATTATCTCCGCATTCTGTATGCCGCAATCGGGGTGCCGCATGATCCGGAAACCGGGGAGCTTCTCACCAGGCTGAGCCCGGAGGAAATCACCACGGCACTATGTACCCTGCCGGAGAGTACGCGTCTGACTCTGCTTGCACCGCTTTCGCCGGCGTTCGGGCAGAGCCCGGAGAGCGACATACTGATGCTGCGCAAGCTGGGCTATCTTCGTGTGCGGGTGAATGGGGAAATCCTGGAGCTGGATGAGCTGGAGCAGCGCCCGCCAGCGGCTGGTGCCGCATGTGAGCTGGTGGTGGACCGGATTGTTATTCGTGAAGGTGTGGAATCCCGCGTGGCTGATTCGGTGCAATCGGCGCTGCGCCTGTGGCCGGATGAGGTGCGCGCCCTGGTGCAACCCCGCGGGGGCGAGGTGGAGTTGCAGTGTTTTCACACGCGTTACCGCAACGCCGGCACAGGGTTCTCCTTGCCGGACCTGACGCCGGGACTGTTCTCCCACTTTTCTCCGCATGGTGCCTGCCCGGAATGCAATGGCCTGGGAACAGTGGAGGATGCCGCAGCAGGGCTGAAGCTGTGCCCGGTGTGCCGGGGCATGCGCCTGAACCCGGTGGCGCTGGCTGTTACCCTTTCATTTGCCGGGCAGGAGCTGAGCCTGGGGCAGTTCTGTGAGCTTCCGGTGCAGCAGAACCGGGAACTGCTGGAGCAGCTGGTGCTTCCGGTCACTTTCCAGGAGGCTCTGCAGCCTGCATTGACCAGCCTGATGCAGCGGCTGGACTGCCTGCTGGAACTGGGGCTGGGATACCTGGCGCTCTCCCGCGCGGCTAATACTCTTTCCGGCGGTGAGCTGCAGCGCGCCCGCCTGGCCGGACAGATAGGGGGTGGCCTTTCCGGCGTGCTGTATATTCTGGATGAACCGACCATAGGCCTGCATCCTGCGGAGACAGAACGCCTGATTAAGGCGCTGCACCGCTTGCGCGACAACGGGAATACCATTCTGGTGGTGGAGCATGATCCGCAGCTGCTGCAGGCTTGTGACTGGCTGGTGGAAATGGGCCCCGGCAGCGGGCCAGATGGCGGCGCTGTGCTGGCTGCGGGTACGTACCAGGAATTTCTGAATAATCCGGAATCGCCCACGGGAGCCTGGTTGAGCGGCCGGCGTGTGCTGCCGGCGGTGGAGCCGCGCTTGCTTGCTGCGAGCAAATGGCTGACTCTCAGACATGCGAAGGCTCGCAACCTGCAGGATGTGGACTTCCGTTTCCCGCTGGGTGCATTTACCTGTTTGTCCGGGCCGGGAGGCTCCGGCAAGAGCACGCTGGTGCATGAATGTCTGCTGCCTGCCTTGAAGGCGGGGCGGGTAGAGGGGGCGGAGGCTATAAGCCGTGCTGTGCTGGTGGACCAGAGCCCGCTGGGTAATTCGCCTCGTTCCACCCCGGCTACGGCAACGGGACTGCTGGATGCGCTGCGCCCGCTGTATGCAGCGCTGCCTCTTTCTCGCCAGCGTGGGTATACGGCCGGCCGCTTCTCGCTGAATGCCCGTGGTGGGCGTTGCGAGCGCTGTGGTGGCTCCGGCCGACTGCAGGTGGATATGAATTTCCTGGCAGATTTGTATACGGAGTGCGATGCCTGCCACGGCGCCCGGTACAATCGCGAGACGCTGGAGGTGACCTGGCGGGGGAAGTCCATAGCTCAGGCGCTGGCACAGACGGTGGATGAGGCTGTGGAGTTCTTTTCTGCGGTTCCCCAGGTGGCGGGTATCTTGAAAGCTTTGCAGGAGCTGGGCCTGGGCTATCTGCCGTTAGACAGGCCGGTAACTACGCTTTCCGGCGGTGAATCGCAGCGCGTGAAGCTGGCTACCTACCTGGCCAAGGCTGCGCCGAAACGTGGCAGTCGCCCGGGTGAGCAGTTGCTGCTGGTATTGGATGAGCCCAGCACCGGGCTTCATTTCGCGGAGTTGGAAATGCTGCTGCGTGCCATATATCGCTTGCGCGCGGCGGGGCATACCATTCTGTGCATTGAGCATAACCAGGGAGTTCTTTCCCGGGCAGATTATCTGGTGGAGCTGGGGCCGGGTTCCGGTGCAGAGGGTGGGCGCGTTGTGTATGCAGGGGCTCCGGTTTAGTGCCCGCCGTAGTGCCGGAGCTGCAGCATGATTCTGTTTTTGGTGTAGCCGCAGGCCCGCAGGTATTCCATGGGGGTCTGCCCCTCGGTGTTGCGGGCATTCGGGTTAGCCCCTGCCTGAAGCAGCTCCAGACTGAGGCGGTTATCATTGGTATACACCGCCTGCCAGAGTGGAGCCAGCCCGGCGCGGGTCTCGGCAGAGGGATCTGCGCCGAAACGGATGAGTTGTGACACGAGAACATCGCTTCCCTGGCCGGCGGCTATTTGCAAGGGCGTGAACCCGCGGTGCAGCCGCTCCGGGTCAGCGTTGTGCTCCAACAGAAGGAGGACACATTTCTCGATGCGGCACCGGCGGTCCCGGTGGCTTTTCTTGTACTGGCGCAGCAGGGTGCCCAGCACCGTGCCGTTGCTGTCAACCCCGGTGTCCGGGTCGGCTCCTCGGTTCAGCGCGGATTGCAGCGCGTCGCAATCTGCGTTTCTGGCCGCCGTTATCAGTTCCCCACTCAGTCTCTGCCGGCTGGGAGTGAAAACGCTGCACCCGCCGGTTGCCAGGCAGAGGAAAAGCAGGATGATGAGGCGGATCTGTTTCATCTTTGCTATGCTAACAGACCGCGGCGGCGCTGACAAGCACGGTTTTGCTGAAATCAGTATTGAAAAGTCGGGGCGGCAGTAGTATACTCCGCCCGAATATGAATTTTTCCTCAATTGAATGCAAGATGGAGGGGGTGGGGCTCTCCCGCGCCGCGATAGATGCTTTCCGCCACTCGGTGGGGGTGCTTACCTCGAATCAGTCCATGATGATTCCCGAGGTGGAGATTGAGCCTGCTCGTGATGTGGCCGATTGGGAGGAACTGGTATGTGCCACGCCGGAGGCAGATGCTGCTCTGCTGGCTCAGGCGGTGCTGGTGAAGCTGAATGGTGGCCTGGGTACCGGCATGGGGCTGCAGAAGGCCAAGAGTCTGCTCGAAATCAAGCCCGGCGTGACTTTCCTTGATACGATAGTGCGCCAGGTGCAGAGCCTGCGCGAGCGCGCGCAGTATCCCGTGAATCTGCTGCTCATGAACTCCTTTTCCACCAGCGAGGATACCATGGCTCATCTGGCCCAGTATGCTGATTTTGCAGATGCTGCTAAGGTGGAAATGCTGCAGAACCGCGTGCCCAAGCTGGTGACGGATACGCTGGAGCCGGTGGAATACCCCGCTAACCCGGAGCTTGAGTGGTGCCCGCCCGGCCATGGAGATATATATCCTGCCCTGGTAGGCAGCGGCTGGCTGGA
>JAZOTV010000146.1:0-3272 GCA_045657815.1 Akkermansia sp. | reverse complement strand
GTGATGCTCGTGGGTCTGGCCGCCAAGAACGCCATTCTCATCGTGGAATTCGCCGTGCTGCAGATGGAACGCGGTCAAAGCCTCATCGATGCCGCTGTAACGGCAGCCCGCATGCGTCTGCGCCCGATTCTGATGACCTCGTTCGCCTTCATCCTCGGTTGTGTACCGCTGGTGACGGCAGCCGGTTCCGGCGCTCTCGCGCGCAACTCCATCGGCATCGTGGTGGTGGTCGGCATGAGCATCGCCACGGCGCTGGGTGTGTTCTTCATTCCCTGCTCCTTCGTGTTCATCATGAAGCTTTTCCGCTCCCGTATCGAAAAGGGCCACCACGGCCCCGACCCGGACGAAGAAAAGGCTTACGCCCTGCTCGAAGCCCAGGAGAACGAGGCCTGATACTGCGCCCCTCCAGGCCTGAAACATCCCCATGCGCCGGTGCAGATGCTGCACCGGCGCATGATTTTCTTTTCGGTTTGACAATCCAGACATGTTGCATACAATGGAGGTATGTTCAACCCCCTTCTTACCCTGCTCGTCTGCACCGCTGCACCTCTACTTGCAGAAATCTCCTATTTCCCAGCCCAGCCGGCAAAAATTAACCCGGCAGAACTGATTTCTTACAAGAGCGAACTCATGGAAGCCATGAGATACCGCGGCCAGCGTGAAAAAGCACTGAGGCTGATTAAAGAAAACAGGAATGACTGTGTGAACGATGAAGCCTCGCACGATGGTTTCTCCTATTCCCCGCTTGTCCTGGCCTGCCAGTGGAAGGATGCCGGTCTGGTGCAGGCCCTGCTGGAACAAGGAGCAAATCCGAATCACCCGAGGCTGGAAAAAATGAAGAAGCAGCTCACGCCCGGGATTGAACAGCTGCTGAGCGAGGCCCGCAGCAGAGTGTCGGCCCCCGAAGTAACGCCGGAAGAATGGGAAAAACGCTACCAGGAGCACATAGGCGGCAGGCTTTTCTGGAGCGAGGACAGGAAATCATGCGTCTCTGCCACGGAATCAGGCGGCTGCGTCTCTCTCTGGTGCATGCGTGCAGATGCCCATGAGCGCTTGATGCCCGTGGCCGTATTCTACATCAAGGCAGAGGGGTTCAGACTGGAGGCGGTACGCAGGTATTCAAGCCTTATCCAGGCCACGCTGCGCAGAGGAGATGAACAGATGCAGACGGCCATGATGGTGCACGATGGATACGCCCTGCATGATTTCAACGCGCAGCCCGCCAGCAGAAAATTCAAGCCCGGGCACCCTATCTGCGAGCTGCCGGAATACGAAAAGCTGGTCAATCTCTCAAAAAATTAGATGTTATTACGTTTTTTTAACTGGTAACGCCCCACTGATGCGCCTATACTGGTACCGAAACCTCAACCACTATACCATTATATGAAGAAATTCGCCCTTATCCTCGCCATGGCAGCCATGGGCTGCGCCTCTGCCGCCATCACCCTGCCCACCACCAAGGCTGAACTGAAGTCCGGCTACGAAGCCCGGAAGACTGCCGCCAGGAAGCTTATCTCTGACAAGGTGGCCGCCCAGAAGGCTGCCGATACCGCCAAAAAGGAAGCTGCCCAGAAGGCTGTGACCGACGCCATCACGGAAAAGACCTCTGCCGTGACAAGCAAGGTGACCGAGGTGAAGGGCCAGGTGGATTCCGCCAAGAAGGCAGTGGAAGATGCCAAAGCCGCTGTGGACACCATCAAGAGCAGCGCTTCCACCACTCCCTCCGTGGAAATCGAAAAGCCCGCTCTTGAGCTGAACGAAACCGGCATCCAGATCAAGAAGCCCAGCATCAAGCTCAAGTAAAAAAAGGCGCCCATTCATCGGAGCACGGGTCTTCAGCCCCATAAACACAACCGGAGAGAGGTTGCACTTCCTCCGCTCTGATAGAGGCTCAGACTTGCCAAATCGCAATTTTCCAACGCCCGGGAGCATTATCCCGGGCGTTTTTGTGTTATTTGGCTTCACATGTGCCCGGAAAACTGATAAAATACGCCCATGGCAAATAAACCTGTAGTACTTATCATCCGCGATGGCTGGGGCCGCAACCCGCAAGGCCCGGAAGCCGCCAATCAGACCGGCGATGCTACCGTTCTCGCCAAGACTCCTTTCACCGACAAACTGCTGGCCACCTGCCCGCACATGATGCTGGGTGCCTCCGGCCAGGACGTAGGTCTGCCTGACGGCCAGATGGGCAACCCCGAGGTGGGTCACCTGAATCTGGGTGCCGGCCGCGTGGTGTTCCAGGATCTCTGCCGCATCACCAACGCCATCAATGATGGTTCCCTGGCCAAAAACCCCGTCATCGTGGAAGCTTACGCCAAGGCTGCTGCCTCCCGCCTGCACCTCATGGGCCTTGTGTCCGATGGCGGCGTTCACTCCCACATCGACCACCTCATCGGCCTGGTGAAGATTGCTGCCGAAGCCGGTGTGAAGGATATCTTCATCCACGCCATCATGGACGGCCGCGACACCGACCCCAAGAGCGGCGCTGGTTTCCTGCAGCAGCTTGAAGAAGCCGTGGCTCCCTACGGCGCTAAGATTGCCACCGTGGTAGGCCGATTCTTCGCCATGGACCGCGACAAGCGCTGGGACCGCGTGCAGATTGGCTGGGACGCCATCGTGCTCGGCAAGGGCGAGGCCTGCACCTGCAGCCCCGCTGACTATGCCCGCAAGAGCTATGAGGACGGCGTGACGGACGAATTCATGAAGCCTGCCGCCTTTGTGGAGGCTGACCAGCAGCGCGTACGCGATGGCGATGTGGTATACTTCTTCAACTTCCGCGCCGACCGCGCCCGCGAGCTTTCCCGCGCCTTCATCTACGAGGACTTCGACGGCTTCGACCGCACCGTGCAGCCCAAGGTTCATTACGTGACCATGTCCGAATATGAGGCCTGCTACCCCACCCCCATTGTTTTCGAGCAGGAGCAGCTCTCCAACATTCTCGGCGAGGTCATTGCCAGAGCCGGTCTGAAGCAGCTCCGCATTGCTGAGACGGAGAAGTACGCTCACGTGACCTTCTTCTTCAACGGTGGCGTGGAGACCCAGTTCGAAGGTGAGGACCGCATTCTGGTACCCTCCCCCCGCGAAGTGGCCACCTATGACCAGAAGCCCCAGATGAGCGTGGGTGAGGTCGCCGACAAGTTTGTGGAAGCTATCGGCAACTACGATATCGCCATCATGAACTTCGCCAACCCCGACATGGTGGGCCACACGGGCTACCTCGAGGCCGGTATCGCAGCCTGTGAGGCTGTGGACGCCGCCTTGGAGAAGAG
>JAZOTV010000145.1:0-8105 GCA_045657815.1 Akkermansia sp. | reverse complement strand
AGCCCAATCGAGATTCAGGAAATTGGTGAGGTGGCGCACCTCTCCACCCATGTTCTGCACATTGGTGATGACCATGCAGCGCCCTTGCACCTGTTCCACGCCGGGGCAGAAGGCATGTAGTTCAACCTTGAGCTTTGCTCCCTCTGCGACCTGGATGTTACGGGCTGCAAAGACAGTAGCTCCGTTCTCGCAGTGGATGTTTTCAATGATATGAGCACGCACACCGGGTGCCGCCATGATGAAAGTGCTGGGAGTGTAAAGCCCGGAGCTGCGATAGTTGATGATGATGGGTGAATCGTAGCTCTTTTCGAGATAAAGGGCATAGCCGCTGCCGAAACGCTCGAGGTGCAGACCGAGCAAAGCATCGGACCCGATGGTGGGCATGAGCATTTCTGTCTGTCTCAGGTCGTCATCATCTGAGCCGATGCGGACTGCTTCCTCATCGCATCCCTGAACTTCTGCAGAGCCTGTGCCGGGAGTGTTACTTTGCAGCAGCTCTGCCAGCTCCTTAGCATACTTGTGCGGACGCCCGAAGCGCCAGTCTTCGTTCAGGCGGTTGGGAATCTCGGCGTTCTGGAAGCGGGCTTTGCTTTCGGCGAGAGCTGCGTTGAGCTTGGCCTCGGCTTCTGCCAGGGCGAAAGCTTCTTCCATGCTCATGTTCTGGGGAAAATCCATATTGGTGCGAGGTGTTGGGGGGTTAGCCGATGGAGTCTTCCATCTCCAGGTCAATGAGGCGGCGAAGCTCCACGGAGTATTCCATGGGGAATTCCTTCACCAGATCGTTAATGAAACCGTTCACCGCGAGGCTCATGGCCTGGGCGCGGGTGAGACCACGCTGCTGCAGGTAGAAGAGCATTTCCTCGTCCACCTGGGAGACGGAGGCCTCGTGCTGCACGGCGCTGGCATTGCCATTCACGGTGATGGCGGGGTAGGTATCGGTGCGGCTGGCGGCATTGATGAGCAGGGCATCGCATTCGGTGTTGTTCTTGCAGCCCTTCATGCCTTTGAGCACCTTCACTTCGCCTCGATAGCTGGCGCGGCCCTCGCCCACGGAGATGGACTTGGCCACGATGTTCGAGGTTGTTTCGGGGGCGGCATGAATCATGCGGGCACCGGTGTCCTGCAGCTGCCCGCTGTGGGCCAGCGAGATGCTGACCACCTCGCCACGGGCGCGGCGGCCCTGCAGCACCACGGCGGGGTACTTCATGGTGAGGCCGGAGCCCAGGTTGCAGTCAATCCAGCGGATTTCCGCATCCTCCATGGCCAGACCTCGCTGAATCACGAGGTTGTACACGTTGGTGGACCAGTTCTGCACGGTCACATACTGAATTTTGGCACCTTTGAGGGCCACAAGCTCCACCACACCGGAGTGCAGGGTGGCGCTGTCATACTGTGGGGCGGTGCAGCCTTCCATGTACATGAGCTCGGCGCCTTCATCGGCAATGATGAGGGTGCGCTCGAACTGCCCCATGCTCTCAGAATTGATGCGGAAATAGGCTTGCAGCGGCTGGGCGAGTTTCACGCCCTTGGGCACGTAGATGAACGAACCGCCGGAGAATGCGGCGTGGTTCAGGGCGGAGAATTTGTTGTCGCCCACGGGAATGACCTTGCCGAACCAGGGGCGGAAGATGTGCTCATATTCCTTCAGGCCCTCTGTGGAGTTCACAAAGATGACTCCCTGCTTCTGCAGCTCCTCGCGCATGTTGGTGTACGCTGTCTCAGAGTCATACTGGGCATCCACACCGGCCAGGAACGCGCGTTCCTGCTCCGGCACGCCGAGGCGCTCGAAGGTGCGCTTCATGTCCTCCGGCACTTCGTCCCAGTTGCGGCTGGGGGTGGCACCGTGCGAGAGATAATAGCGGAAATTCTCGAAATCCACGTTGCGGATGCCCTCCGGAGCCCAGTGGTAGGGCATGGGCATCTCATTGAATTTCCTGAGGGCATCCTTGCGGAACTGGCGCAGCCAGTCCGGCTCGCCCTTGGCATCGCAGATGTAGTCAATGGTGGCTTCGGTAAGGCCGAAACCGGCATCGAACTTGTGATTCTCCGGCATGGAGAATGCACCGCGAGTATCCACCTGGAAGGTTGATTCGTCCATATCAGGCCTCCTCGGTCTTCAGGAAATCAAAGCCGTGCTGCTCGATGTGGTCCACCAGTTCAAAGCCGGCGGTTTTCACAATCTGTCCCTGGTAGAGCACATGCACCACATCCGGGCGGATATAATCCAGCAGACGCTTGTAGTGCGTGATGACCAGGAAGCTGCGGAAGGGAGCGCGCATGGCGTTCACGCCATCGGAGACAATGCGCAGGGCATCCACGTCCAGTCCGCTGTCTGTTTCGTCCAGAATAGCGTAGCTGGGGTTCAGCATCATCATCTGCAGAATATCATTGCGCTTCTTTTCGCCGCCGGAGAAGCCTTCATTTACGGCACGGGCGGTGAACTTGGGGGCAATACCCAGCTCCTTCATCTTGCCGCGGAGCTCCTTGTAGAAGGCAACGGCCTCCAGCTCCTCGCCCTTGGGCAGGCGGGCCTGCAGAGCGGCACGCATGAAGTTGGCATTAGTCACGCCCGGCACTTCCACCGGATACTGGAAGGCCAGGAAGAGCCCGGCGCGGCTGCGCTCGTCCACGCTCATGGAAAATAAATCCTGTCCGTCCATTTCAGCACTGCCGGCGGTTACCTCGTAATCCGGGTGGCCGCAGAGCACTTTGGAGAGCGTGGATTTGCCGGAGCCGTTTGGCCCCATGATGGCATGTACCTCACCCTTAGGTATTTCCAGATTGATGCCGTTGAGAATAGGCGCGCCGTCTTTGACGCGTGCGTGCAGATTTTTGATGACCAGACTCATTGCTGGGGGGATTATACAGGAATATTGCCGTGTAGGCAAGCGTCCATGCGTGTCACGCAGGTGCCTTCCGGTAGTTCGAACACGTCTTCAGGGCGCAGACCAGGCTTCAGCTGGATGTCCATCACGCGGTTACTGGCGTCATCCAGCAGGTGAACATGCGGCTCCAGATTCGGGCAGAAGCGCGAGGGCCCGTTGTCAAAGTTCAGGTGGTTGATAATACCTGTTTCCGAGAGGGTCTCCAGGCAGTTGTAGACGGTGGCCAGCGAAATGCCGGGCATGTGGGCCTTGGTGCGGTCGAAGATGAGGGCCGCCGTCGGGTGGTCATGGGAGGCCAGGATGGTCTCCAGCACAGCGCGCCGCTGGCGGGTCATGCGAACCCCGGCGCGGCGTACCAGACTCGTGGCCATGGTGCGGGAATTGGAAGATTTGGTGCTAGGCATAATTTTGTCTGGGTGCATTATATCGAATCATTCCAGAGTAGGCAAGGAAAAAACTTATAATGTGTCATATTTGAGTCTGTATTCATTTCTTCCGGAGTAGCCGTGAAGGAAAAAAGAATCCGGGTCTGAGATATGCATATCTCAGACCCGGAGGCGTTGCCCGGTGGGCAGGGCGCGCAGCGCAGGGCTGCTTTAGTATACGTCTTTCTGGTAACGCTTGGCTGCCTTCATGTCGGCGAGGTAGGCTGCGGCCTCTTCCTCAGTGCGGTTACCATACTTGGAAATGATGGCAAGGAGAGCCTTTTCCACATCCTTGGCCATGCGGTTGGCATCACCACACATGTAGAAAGCCGCACCCTTTTCGAGCCACTGCCACACTTCCTCGCCGGCCTGTTCCATGAGGTTCTGCACGTAAATCTTGTATTCCTGGTCGCGGCTCCAGGCGACGGAGAGCTTGAGCTTGCCGCTTTCCACGAGCGGGGCTGTTTCATCCTCGTAGCAGTTATCGGTGGCCTGGTAGGGGTTGCCGAAGAAAAGCCACATGGGGCCGGCTGCGTTATCGGCCACGCGCTGCTGCCAGAAGGCACGGAAGGGAGCAATGCCGGTGCCGGGACCTACCATGATGATAGGGGTATTGCCGTCCTCCGGCAGACGGAAATTCTTATTGCAGTGCACAAATACCTTCACCTTGTCACCTGCCTGCAGGCGGTCTGCCATGAAGGTGGAGCACACACCGCCGCGCTTGCGGTCATTGGAGGTGTAGCGCACGGCACCTACACAGAGAGATACCTGGCCGGGAACGGCATCCGGGCTGGAGGCAATGGAATACAGACGCGGCGCAATCTTGCCCAGAATGCTCACGAAGGCGGTGGCATCGGTGAAAGTGGCCTTGCAGCTCGGGCAGGTGGCGAGGTCGAGCACATCCCGGCCCCAGCAGAAATCCTTGAGTGCGTCCTTGTCTGCCAGAATGCCGGCCAGCTTTTCGCTGTTGGCCACGGCATTCCACTTGGTGAGCATGCCCTTTTTCAGGTTTGTGATGTCATAGGCAGTGATGAGGGCATCGCGCAGCGTGGCGGTTTCGCCGCTGGGGGTGGGTACTTCGGCTGCGGCATCCAGACCCAGCGCTGCGATGAGCGCGTCCACCAGGGCGGGATCATTGCAGGGAATCACACCCAGGGCGTCACCTGTGGTGTAGGTCAGGCCGGACCCCTCCAGGGAGTAATCCACGTGGATAGTTTCCTTAGCACTACCGGGCTTGGTGACAGAGCGAACTCCCAGCACTGTGGCCGGGAACGGATTTTTCATGCTGTACGGTTCCATTGCAGTATAATTGAAAATGTTTCTACTGGCATAAAATCTGCCAGATATATGGGGATTTGTCAAGTACAAACAGGCGTGGTTCCTTCCGAAAATCGCCGGAAATTTATCGTTTCCTCGTTCGTATCACAGGCGGTGCCGTGTGGCGGTTTTTGCAGATGAAAAAATACTTTAGTGTTGAAAAAAAAGGAGTTAGTGCTAGAATGCCTTGCGTGAAGACGATTGGTGAATATCTTTTATATGCCGTTGTGGGTATGGCAATCACGGTGGGCGCCTGCTGGTGGTTTGCTGAGAGCGGGTTTGATTTCCGGCAGGTGTTGATGCTGATGGTGGGCCCGGCTCTTGTGATGGGGGGTGTATATCTGCTTCGCCGGGATGGAAAGGCTGAATGGAAGCGCAGCCGGAATACAGGGAAGGCGAAGAAGGAATGGAGCAAAGCTGCCCGTATCCGCGTGAAATTGTCCTTTGATATGCTGGCTGCCAATTTCAAGACCCTGGCCAAGGCTACGGATGAAGCCGTGGCAGAGAAGGAATACCTTTCCTGGAACAGTGGTTCCTTCGCCGATATCCGGATTCAGAAAATCGATGCCGAGGCCTGGATTGCTTTGTTCTGGGCGCGGTCTGACTGGAGCCTGACGGACAGGCAGGTGGAGGGTATCTGCCGCCGTGAAGCGGTGGCGTTCCCGGCACATTTCCGCAAGATGCAGCCCCACGGTGTGGCCGTTTACCAGCAGGGTATTCTGACTCTGTATCCGGGTGTTCACAAGGGCGATTTCGAGGATGCTTTCCTCGGCTCCGTCCTTCAGGATACCGAGGCATTCAACTCCTGGTTTGCTGATTATACAGAAGAATAACGCGTATGGAACTTCCCCAGTTGATATTTACCGGTCTCATGCTTGTATGCATGTTTGTGGCTTTGTATTGGCTGAAGCCCGGCAAACGTGAGGCTGCCCGCTATGGCATGATTCTGGTACCATATGGCGGCCTGCTGTGCCTTTTCCATATCGCAGCTCAGGAAACGAGCTTTGCCGGGTATTGCCTCCGCCACCATCTGCTTTGTTCTGCAGTGCTGCTGGTGTTTCTGCTGGGGGTATTCATGCTCAGATGCCACTGGAAACGCGTGCTGTTGAGCTGCGGTGTCTATGCTCTTGTTCATGCGCCCTTGTATGTACTGAGTATCCTGTATATTAATGATTTCTCTGTGGATTTGCTGCTCCAGCTGTTTAGCGGCGCCCCCGGCCAGATTCTGATGACCTGGTTTTTTGTATGGCTGTGCGCACGTACCCTTTCTGCAAAGCAGGGACTGCTGACTGCCTGCTCCATCGAGGCCTGCCAGGGTCTGGTCAGCTCCAATGTGCTGGGGTACATACCTCTCCTGTTCGGACTGGATGAGATGTCAACCATTGTGCTGGGCTGCTACCTGAACTTGATCATCTGGATGCTTGTTTTTGTGCTTATCATGCATTACCTGCACGAGAAGAGCTGGCTGCGCTCTGTTGCTATTTCATTCATCCTCTTTCTCCTGGCTGTGTTTTTATCGTTTATTGCGGCTTTTATCCTCAGTGGAAATGCCTAGATATGAATATGACGCTCCTGTTTTATCTGTTTGGTATGCTGGCAGCGTTTTTCTGGCTGCAACCGGGGATGCGTACTGCTACATGCTGTGCCGTACTCATGCTGGCCGGTGCGGCAGGCCTGCACATGTTGCCTCCAGACTGTTGTCTGGGGCTTGCAGAACTATACCTTTCGATTATCCTGCCTCTGGTTGTCTTGCTGGTGGGGCGATTTGCAGGGAAGTGTGAGTGGCTGCGCGTGGTGCAGGGTGTTGGTATCTGTGGACTGCTGGGGATTGTTCCCGGCTCATTTCTGAGTGGCGATGCGCCTGTGTTATTTCGCTTCGTTGATTGCGGCGCTGGCTATATTATTCTCCTGTGGCTGCTGGTATGTGTATGCGCCAGGCTCCGCGGCGCTGCGGTCATGCAAGGACTGCTCCTTGCTGCGGCCATAGTTGTGAGTGGTTCTGCCGGGGGCTTTCTGGTTATCAATTTCGTACTTTATGAGGTGTTTCTCTTCTCCATCCTGGCTTATACGTTCGTGTGTGATGTGATATTTGCCATCTGCTTCATCCTGGCGATGCGCTGCTGGTACAACCAGCCCTTGAAGCGGGCTCTGGGATTTGCCTTGATACCGATTGCGTTTGGAATAGTAGGCCGCCACCTCCTGTTTACTGCTCTTCTGAGGTATTGAATATGGAAAACCCCGCCACTGATTAACAGCGACGGGGTTTTGTGTAAACGGTTAAAGCTCTGTCAGCGCTTGCCGTAGCGGCGTTCGCGGCGGGCGTATTCGGTCAGGGCGGCTTCGAATTCCTCGCGCCCGAAATCCGGCCAGAGCACATCGGTCACATACAGCTCAGCATAGCTGATCTGCCAGAGCAGGTAGTTGGAGATGCGCATCTCGCCGCTGGTGCGGATGAGTAGGTCGGGGTCCGGCATGCCGGCGGTGTAGAGATTGCCGGAAATCAGTTCCGGGGTGATATCCTGCGGGGCCAGGGTGCCGTTTTGTACCTGTTCGGCCAGGCTGCGCACAGCTGCGGTGATTTCCTGGCGGGAGCCATAGGAGAGAGCCAGCACGAGGTGCAGGCCGTCATTATCCTTTGTGGCCTCCATGCTGGCCTGGAGCTGCTTGCGGCAGTTCTCGGGCAGCATGTGCAGCTCACCGATGGCGTGGAGGCGCACATTCTTCTCCATCATCTCCGGCGTGCGCTCCTTCAGGTACTTGTCCAGCAGGTGCATGAGCGCGCTTACTTCGAGCTTGGAGCGGCCCCAGTTCTCTGTGGAGAAGGCGTAGAGCGTGAGCCATTTCACCCCGTGTTCCAGGCAGAGGTCGAGCGCGCGCTGCACAGAGCGGCCGCCTTCCTCATGCCCCTTGGCGCGGAGAATGCCTTTCTGCTTGGCCCAGCGGCCATTGCCATCCATGATGATGGCGATATGTTGCGGAATAGCGCTCATGAATGCATTAGAGCTCGTACTCGCCGTATTCTGCCAGGATGGCTTCCACGCGGGCAACGTCCTCGGGGGAGTCCACGCCGCTGGTGGTCTTGCGACCGCGGTAGTTCACCTCCACCATCTTCACGCGGAGCCCATTGTAGAGGAATCGCATCTGCTCCAGCCCCTCCACGCAGCCCTTCTCGTAGTCGCCTTCCGGCAGCTCGAAGTAGTTCTTGAGGGCGGAGTAGGTATAGGCATACAGGCCGACGTGGCGGCGCACCGGGCCCTTCTCCATGGTCTCGCGGGCCTTTTCGGGCTTGCGGATGGCGGGAATGGTGCTCTTGGAGAAGGCGAGGGCATAGCCGTTCTTATCCACCAGCACGGTGGTGCCGCTGTACGGTGTGGTCTTCTTGGATTCCACGAGACGGTCATATTCAGCCCAGTCCAGGTGAATGCAGGGGGTGAACACATCGGCCGGGCAGGCCTTCCACTCATCAATGAGCTGCTGG
>JAZOTV010000144.1:0-3990 GCA_045657815.1 Akkermansia sp. | reverse complement strand
GATTGGAGCGATGTGCAAATTGTATGCTCTCCGCAAAATTGGGAATATGCGGAGGCTTTGGGAAAAACGCTGGCTCCTTATGTGGACGGTAAGCTCAGAGTTCGCCCTCAATCGCAGGAAGTAAAAGCCGGAGTCACACTGCGCCTGATTACCCTGGAAGGACCCACGCACGCTCGATTGCGTTATTTCGGGGATAACTCTATCATTTTGCAAGTTTCTGACAGTGGGGATATTGCGCAGAATATGCAGCAGGCATTTGCTGAGTTTCTTCGCCTGTTGCAGCCGTACATAAAAAACGGCAAGATAATTTCCATGAAAGACGGGGATTTGTGGGATTCCCTGCGTAACGGTTTTCATCAGAATCAAGTGTTTTGGCATAACATTGTCGTATGCGCCATAACTGAGGAAATGGCTCGTCCCTATATGGAAGCACTACGCCCGCTTACTTCCGGAACTATCCGCTGGCGTGCCTCCCGCAAGGGTGATTTAGCGGATGCTACGGGGCTGGGGGATGATTATTTCTGCATTTATTTGGATTATGTACACAACGGCGGCGCTTATATCAGAGTTCAGGAAGGTATTCTCCCTGCCATTTGTATTAACAGAAATCCAACACCGCAGTCTCGGCAGACTGATGAAACAGAGTCCCAATACCGCGCTCGTTGGGACGCTGTGAGTCAAGAAATATTTGATGCTTTCTTCCGTGCTCTGCAAAAACTCACCGTAGATGGTAAATTGAAACCGGTCTCGGTACAAGAGTTGAAAACAGTTGTTGAGAAAAAAGTAAAAGACTGAATCTTCAATATTTTTCATTAGAACAAGCTCCCCCTAAGCAGGCCAAGGGTTCCACTTCGAGCAAATCCTCGATTTGTGACCCGTTTTTTGCGGACATCAGCAATAAAATACCCACCACGAGCGTCTATTTATTAGAAAATCTGCACTTTCTGCAATTTTTTGTTGTGGATTCGGTGCCGAGAAGTATTATCTTATGTAAAGGAGATAGAGAATAATGAAGACAATATTCCACAGAATCCTTGCCACCACAGCCCTGTGCCTTGCGGCGAGTGTGGGGTGAGAGAACATGTGAAAATGATACCTTAATTGTCTATGCCTCTCATTTATTGCCTGTTTTGTTTATTGTCTGCTATGTTGATGCTCGTGTGGACGGGATTAAACATGATGCAGGCAGCGTGGACTTTTGATTCTCAGTGGAGCGTACTTTTACTCGGTGGTATAGCTTCTGCGGTAAGCGTAATGCTGGCTGCGTGGCAGAGTTCGCGTGGGGGATTTCGTCCGGCCTTGCGAGGGCTGCTGTTTGCAGGCATATACTCAGTTTTGATTATGATCCTGCGATTCGGACTCCGCTCGTATCTTGATAAAGGTTGGCTGGTTTGGTTCATTCTCGCCTCGGCGTTGTGGGTGCCTTTGTATGCAGGGTACTGTGTGCTAGTTCAGCGTAAGAGTAGAGGCACCACCAGCAAGATTAGGACGCACCCGTAGCAAGGCAGGAATGAGCCCCTTGCAAGCTTGTCCCAGCGTCCGAGTGGGAGTATCGAAGGAAAGCCCCTTAGCAACGAGGTGCCGGAGCCTGTTTCCGCTTAAGTGCAAGTTATCAGGTTTTTCCGTTTTTGCATTGATACAGCTCCGTGTCCATGCTACAATCGCCACGATGCCTATGAATATCAGACAGATGTTGATGATGGGGCTCTGCTTATGCGGGGCGGTATTTGCAGCAGAGCCGCAGGATGCTGCGGCAAAAATACTCCGGGCTGCGGAGCAGGGGAGTGTGGAGCAGGTGCAGGAGCTGCTGACGGCGGGGGTATCGCCGAATGTCAGGGATGAGGATGAATGGACACCGCTCATCTATGCCGTGCGTGCCGGGGCTGAAGAGATGACCCGCTTGCTGTTGGATGCCGGGGCAGAGGTGAACTACGCCTGCTCAGAGGGTGATACGGCGCTGTTTCATGCGCTTTGGCTGCCCTCTCCAGCGTGTGTGCAGATGCTGTTGGCCGCCGGGGCGGATGTGAATGCTCGTGTCATGGGCGAGTTTTCTCCCCTGGATGTGGCCGAGGCTGATATAGCAGAGGAAAAGGACGCGGAGCGGCGCAGTCGGATGGAGGAATGTGCCCGGCTGCTGCGTGAAGCCGGAGCGCAGCGGAGTGCGAACGACGAATGCCTGAACGGCGAAGTAGATGAGGAGTCTGATGCGTCACTCTCATTGACCGAAGAACAAATAGCAGAGCGTGTCGCCTGCCTGCAAGAGTGTATACAGGTGATGCGTGAGATGCTGAGCGTGAGTGCTACCATCACAGATAAAGCATCAGCCGATGCTGCCGCCCCCAGGGTTCGTGAGCTGAGCACTGAAGTGCATCGCTTGCTGTCGCTCCATCTGTACCTGAGTGATTACCCGGAAATCAAGGCATGCAAGGAGGAAATGGAGAAGCTGTGGCAGCTGATGGAGCAGGAATCTGCGCGGCTGGGAGAGGCGCATCTGTATGGCTCTGTGAAACTGGCAGAGGCGAGTGGGTATTCCCCTGCCATCGTGCGTGAGCATCAGACGCTGACACCGGAGCTGAAAGAACGTATGGCAGCGGCATTCATGGCTCGCTATGCAGAGCTCTCTGCGCAGCTGCCGACCATCAGCGGGGGACCGGGCACAGGTGAGGAAAACGCCTGGCTGCTGGCTGATTCCGAAACATCCACACAGGCCGCTCTGGTGGAGCATCTGCTCGGCGGAGTGCTGGAAGAGGTGATGAGCATGGGATATATGCGGAAGATTACACCGGAGCATTATTTCATCGTGCTGCGTCTTTCCGGCAAGTTTGAGGATAAGTACTACATGCTGCCCGTGTGGATTGACTTGAATGCCCAGCTCCAGACGGACAGCTTGCAGCGCCTCCCGGATTCTGGTAACATGACACCGTAATAAATACAATCTTTTCCACACTGTGAAAGCACTTCTCCCGTTTATGGCCCTACCGGCCCTACTGCTCTCCTCCTGCGTATCCAGCAACATCGGAGCCAAACTGGACAGTATCGGTAAAGCCGTACCCACCATTCACAGAGACACCTACAACGGGCTCTACCAACTCAATGGCGTTTATTACATGGAATGCGAGGTGCGCTATATGCGCTATGCCCCCAATTTCATGGACTGGTATCCGGATCCGATACACTGGGGCATGCGCTCAGAATACGAAGAAGCTCAGCCCTATCTGAACACGCCCAAACCGGAACGTTACCTGCTGAAACTGGGAGAAGAAGCCCCCGAGCTGGTAAGAGCTGCGGACTTCGACTTCCGGAAAGCTCGACGAACGAAGATAGATGAGCTCCCCAAAAATGTAAAAAACAGGATACCCGACTCTATCTGCACCGGTTGGCATTTCTGGAGTGCCGACCTTCTCAAAAACAAAGGGACCCCCCGGGAACTCGCTATTCTGCCGGAGTATCGCACCCTCGGTAACAATCTGCGAAAGCCTCTTGTGGCGGCCATCTCGTGGGGCGTGGATGTCCCCGTCAGTGTTGCGACTTCTGTTGTTACATCCACCATAGGAGCCACCACCTTTTTCATTGGTGTCGTCATCTGCGGCGAGCCATTTCATTGATAACGCATTTGCATCATTAGCCCCAGGGATTCTCTGCTCCACATGTGTCCCAAGGATTTGAGACCCATGTGTCGTATTAAGAGTATCATTAAAATGCACGCTTGTCAGGCCGGGGCTCCATCCTGCCTTGCAAGTGTGTTTTTGCGCCATCGACAACAAAAATGCAGGAAACTCGCAACAAAATGCCCGCCGCGAGCGTCTATTTATTAGAAAATCTGCACTTTCTGCCATTTTTTGTGGTGGATTCGTCTGCGAAATATGTTAGTATATGTGTAAGATATAGAAAAAAACATGATAATGCGAGCCTTTATCTCCTTGCTGTGTTTGTCTGCGCTTTTAGTACAGGCAGCCCCGGAATGCGAAGTCCCCATTCCGGGGCAAGAGC
>JAZOTV010000143.1:0-14767 GCA_045657815.1 Akkermansia sp. | reverse complement strand
GACCGCCTCGCTGGTCTGGAGAAGGATGGCGAGACCACGTTCGACCAGGTGCTCCTGGTGGAGAACGAGGGTGAGACGAAGGTGGGTGCTCCCACGGTGGCAGGTGCAACGGTGACGGCCAAGGTGCTGGATCCGGAGGCTCGTGGCGCCAAGGGCATCGCTTTCAAGTTCAAGCGTCGTAAGGGTTTCCACAAGAAGAAGGGTTTCCGCGCCGCTCTTACCAAGGTGCAGATTACCGCTATCAACGCCTGATTATTAACCCCCTATCCCATAGATACTAACTAGTCATGGCACATAAGAAAGGTCAAGGTTCCGTCCGTAACGGTCGCGATTCCCGCAGCAAGCGCCTCGGCGTGAAGAAGTTTGGTGGTCAGACTGTGATCGCCGGCAACATCATCGTTCGCCAGCGTGGCACCAAGTTCCATCCCGGCAAGGGCGTGGGCATGGGCCGCGATTACACGATTTTCTCCCTGGTTGATGGTCGCGTGTTCTTCGATCGCGAAGGCCGCCGCGTCAACGTTGCTCCCGAGGCTTAAGTTTTAAGCAGACGAAGCAAATAGAAAAGCCCCGTTGCCCCAGTGGCAATGGGGCTTTTTGATTGACAATTGACAATTGACGGTTGACTACTACGTGCAAAATAGGGTAGAATGCGGGTGCGATGCTCAGGAGTAAGCTCTACACCGGATTAGTTGTTCTGGCTACGATATTAGGAAGTCCCTATGCTTTCGGGCAGGAGGGGGCGGTGCCCTTTGTGGCCGATATGCCGGACGACGAGGCGGCAGAGGAAATTGTGGAGACGGTGAAACTGGGCGGTGAGGACCGCGTGCCGGCCATGGAGGAAGGCGTGGGGCAGGCTGAAAGCTATGAGGAGACGGTGGATCCGGATTCTCCGCTGCATGTCGAAACCGGCACCGCCGCGCAGGAGGACCCCGGGTTGGATACGCTGAAGCCTACAGCCTCGGCGAATGACCCGTCTGTGCATGACCCCTCGCGCGTGGCCTATGCCGTGAACCGCCGGAATGCCCGCACCATGTCACTGACGGTGCCGGGGCCGCGTGGTATCATATCTGACCGCAACGGGCAGGTGATGGCCTGTTCCGAGGTAGCATACCAGCCTGCGGTGAACTTCGGCCAGCTGAAGGATGAGAGCGAGGCGAATATCCTGGGTATTGCGCGCAAGGTGATTGCGGCCTACTCTGCAGCCGGGCTGAAAGTGTATGATAAGACGGACGCCCAGCTGCTGGACCACTACCGGCAGCGCCGATGGCTTCCTCTTCCGGTGGGGCCCACCATCCGGGTGCGTGAGCTGAACCCCATTCGCGAGAAAGTGAGTGGCATTGAATACGGTCATCTGATTCCCCTGTACATCCGTAACTATCCGCACCAGACCTCAGCCTGCCATATTCTGGGATACACGGGCGTGAAGGCTAAACTTCCCACGGGTCCCATCAACCACAATGACCCGATTTTCGAGCGCCAGGAAGGACGCGCTGGTCTGGAGCAGAAATTCAACAAGCAGCTGACCGGGCGTCCCGGTGTCTGGCGCCTCATGTTCGATGAGAGCGGCAACAAGATACTGGATGAGCTGCAGAGCAAGCCTAAACCCGGCGGCACCATTGTGACCACGCTGAATCTGGAATGGCAGAAGGCGGCAGAGCAGGCACTGCGGGATAACACGCTGGGCCGCGGTGCCTTTGTGATGATTGATGTGCACACCGGTGAGGTGGTGGTGCTGGCATCTGCTCCGAACTTCGACCCGAATACCTTTATTCCCGCCATTTCTCAGAAGGACTATGATGCTCTGCGTCTGAATCCGGATACTCCGCTGGTATCCCGCGCTTATGCCGGTGTGTATCCTCCCGCCTCCACCTTCAAGACCATCACCGTGGCGGCAGGTCTGCGCCATGGGGTGATTACCGAGGGTACCTATGTGAATTGTCCGTACAGCGTGCGCATCGGCGGCCATGAGTTCAAGAACCACAACAAGTTCTCCGGTTCCATCAACTGCGTGACGGCTCTGGTGCTTTCCAACAACCCCTTCATGTACCAGATTGCCGCCACGCGCGAACCGCGTATCGGCGCGGCCCGTCTGTGCGAGGTTGCCCGCCGTTTCGGCTACGGCTCCACCACGGGGCTTCCCTTGCCGGATAAGGCCGGCAACGTGCCCACTGAGGCATGGATGCACCGCAACTACGGCCGTGGTTTCATGGCTGGTGATGCTGCCAACCTTTCCATCGGGCAGGGAGCTCTGCTGGCAACGCCGCTTCAGGTGGCACATGCCGTGGCGGGTATTGCGAATGGTGAGTATCTTCCGAAGCTGCAGCTGATTCGCCAGGTGCTGGATAAGGATGGAAACGTGGTTTATCAGTTCACCCCTGCTGCGCAGAGCAACCTGCAGGATATGAGCAGCGCTCTTGCCGTGGTGCGCAAGGGTATGAAAGCCGTGGTGAATGGTGGTACCGGTCGCCGCGCTGCCCTCAGTTACACCTCCAATGCAGGCAAGACCGGTACGGCCCAGTGGGGCCCCCCCTCGCAGGATTGCCGACTGGCCTGGTTTGCCGGGTTCATGCCGGCAGATAACCCGCGCTATGCCTATGTGGCTTTGTACGAAGGGAAACCGCACCAGCGTATTTCCGGTGGTCACATGGCCGCTATGGTTGTGAAGAGCTTCTTTGAGGGCATCAGACCCAGTATGGAGGAGGAACTGATCGGCCCCACCCGCAAGGCCAATGTGACCGAAGGCATGGAGGCTGAGGAGGAGGTGGCTGAACCCGTCGATCCGGAGGCAGAGGCCGCCGCTGCTGCCGCTGCGCAGCGTGCCGCAGAGGAGGAGACCCGCCAGCGCGAAGCCGAGAAGCGCCACTCCCAGACTGGTTGGGATGACGGCCGCTCCCGCAACTGAGTTGATTTCCTTTGCCGGAGAAGGGGCCCTTAGTCCCGGAAAAATCGCAGGAGAACCACCCTGCTGCTCGCGCATGCCTCGGAATTTTCTGCCCTGCCGCGCAAATTTCATGTAGAAAAGGTGGTATTTAAAACGTTCTTCTGTGGTAGGAGTGCTGTTTTTGTGAAGGCAGCTTGACAAGAGTAAACAGGAAATAGTAATATAGTAGCCGTGAAAGCGATTTTTAAGTGGGGTGGCGCAGCCCTGATTTGCGCTGGTGGAGCAGGGTACTGGTATTTCTCCGGTGATTCTGCAGCAGCTCAGACCCAGTTCAGCACTGTTTCTGTGGTGCAGGAGGATTTTGTGAGCAAGGTGCAGGCCACAGGTACGCTGGAACCGCAGGAGCTGGTGGACGTAGGTGCCCAGGTGACGGGTGAAATCAAGGAGTTCGGCGTGGATGTGGATGGCCGCCAGGTGGACTATGGCAGCGAGGTGAAGGCTGGTCAGCTGCTGGCCCGCATTGATGATACCATCGTGGAGCTGAACATCAAGCGAGCCGAGGCTCAGGTGGCCCAGGCCCAGGCGCAGATTCTTTCTTCCAAGGCCTCTGTGGCTCAGGCCAGGGCTTCCATCTCCCAGGCCACGGCCAACAAGAACAAGGCCGACCGTGATTTGTCGCGTGCGAAGAACCTGGGAGTGGGCGATGCCCTTTCCCAGATGCAGTATGACCAGTACGTGAACGCTGCGGAGATTGCCGCTGCTAATCTGGAGAGCGCCACGGCGCAACTGCAGACATCCGAGGCTCAGCAGGCCAGTGCTGCTGCTCAGCTGAAGAGCGCTGAGGCTCAGCTGGAGAGCGAGATGCGCAACCGCGACTACACCCGCATTTCCACCCCGGTGGATGGCACGATTGTGGTGCGCCAGGTGAACGTGGGCCAGACGGTGGTGAGCAGCATGAACGCTACCACCCTGTTCCTGGTGGCCCGCGACCTGAGCAAGATGCAGATCTGGGCCAGTGTGAACGAAGCCGATATCGCCAAGGTGAAGCCCGGCCAGGAGGTGCGTTATACGGTGGATGCCCTGCCGAATGAGAACTTCGTCGGCACGGTGAACAAGATTCGCCCGAATGCCACCATGAGCTCCAACGTGGTGACCTACATCGTGGAAGTGGATATCGATAATCCGGACCGCAAGCTGCTGCCCTACATGAGCGCCAATGCCAACTTCATTGTGAAGGAAGTGAAGGATGCTCTGCTGGTGCCGGATGCAGCTTTCGATTTCCGCCCCTCTCCGGAGCAGATTGCTGAAGGCGCATCTCCGCGTGGCCCGAGACCGTCCCGTGATGAAATGGAGGAGGATGAGCCGGCTGTCCGCCCCGCGCTGGTGTGGCGCAAGGTGGATGACAAGACCGTGGCTCCGGTACGCGTCATCAAGGGCGATTCCGATGGTACGCGCACTATCGTGACCCTGCCGGAGGGCGAGGAACTGAAGCCCGGTGATGAACTGGTGACCGGTGTCAGCGTGGTTCGCGGCGATATGAAGGCTGGTGCTCCCGGTGCCCAGAAGGGGCTGTTCGGTATGAATGGTCCGCAGCGTCGCCAGCGCGGCACGGGTGGTGCTGCGGCCAAACCCGGCCAGGCTCCTCAGGGTGGCGGCCGCCCCGGTCCTCCTATGTAATCTCTCGTATCTCAAGTCATAGCCATGATTGAGCTGAAGAATATAACCAAGGTATACCACCTGGGGGAGATTGACCTGCCGGTGCTCAAGGGGATTTCCCTGCGTATCGAGGACGGTGAGTTCGTCTCCCTCACGGGTGCCTCCGGCTCCGGCAAGTCCACCCTCATGAATATTCTGGGGTGCCTGGACCACCCGAGCGGTGGTGAGTTCTGGATTGACGGTCACAACGTGGCCGGCCTGAATGCCAACGAGCGTGCTCTGCTGCGCAATAAGCGCATCGGCTTCGTGTTCCAGAACTTCAACCTGCTGGCCCGTACTTCCGCGCTGGAGAATGTGATGATGCCGGCCTACTATTACCACCCCGCCAAGAGCACGGCAGAAATCCGCAAACGCGCGCTGGAGCTCATCGAACTGGTGGGCCTTACCGAGCGCATGCACCACACCCCGGCCCAGCTTTCCGGTGGTCAGCAGCAGCGCGTGGCCATTGCCCGCTCGCTCATCAACAACCCCGGCATCCTGCTGGCCGACGAGCCCACGGGTAACCTGGATTCCACCACATCCGTGGAGGTGATGAACATGTTCCGCGAGCTGAACCGTACGCAGGGTATCACCGTTATCATCGTGACGCATGACCCCAAGACCGCTGCCTTCACGGACCGCGCTATCAACATGTGCGACGGTCTCATCCTCGACGGCGTATCGGATGAACTCTCAGCCACACTCCAGAAATGAAGTTCAACACCTTATTTGTAACATGCCTTAAGGCCCTGGTGCGCAACCCGATGCGTGCAGCACTCACGGTGCTGGGTATCGTGATTGGTATTGCCGCTGTGGTTGCCATCATGGAAATTGGCGAAGGCTCCAAGAAGCAGGTGGCCGATAAGTTCTCCTCCATGGGCACGAACGTGGTTACGGTTTCCGGTGCCTCGGTCAGTACTGCCGGTGTGAGTTCCGGTATGGGTGGTCGTGCCTCGCTTTATGCTACGGATGCCACCGCCCTCATGCGGGAATGCCCGGAGTTTGTGAAGGCCGCTTCCCCGGTGGTGCGTGCCAGTGGCCAGATTATCGTGGGCAACCAGAACTGGAGTCCGCGTTCCATCATGGGCGGTAATGAGCATTACCTCTCCATCGAAGGCTGGAAGGTGGCCCGTGGCCGCTCCTTTACCGCCAAGCAGGTGGAGGAAGCCACACGCGTGTGCCTTATCGGCAACACGATTGCCAAGGAGCTTTATGCCGATACTGAGCCCATCGGTCAGGATATCCGCATCAAGGACGTGGTGTTCACCGTCATCGGCGTGCTGGATACCAAGGGTGCCGACGGCATGGGTAATGACCAGGATGACTGCGTCATTCTGCCCTGGACCAGCATCCGCACGCGCCTGATGGGCTCCAGTGGTACAGCTACCATCATGAAGGGCGGTGCGGCCAATAGCGGCCTTTCCGTGTCCTCCACCAGCACTTTCCCCACCTCTGGTGTGAATTTTTATCCCGGCTGTGACCTGCAGCCGTACACGAATGCACCGCACCCGCTGCGCACCCGCACGGTGGACTCCATTGCTGTGCAGGTGGCAGATGGCAAGGACCCCAGCTCGGCCATGGATGCCATGACCCCCGTGCTGCGCCGCCAGCATGAGCTGGAGCCCGGCGTGCTGGATGACTTCACCCTGCGCGACCGCTCCCAGTTCGTCAAGATGATGACGGATACCACTTCCACCATCAGCAGCCTGCTGATATCCGTGGCCATGATTTCACTGGTTGTGGGCGGTGTGGGTATTATGAACATCATGATGGTATCGGTAACTGAGCGTACCCGCGAAATTGGTCTGCGCATGGCCGTAGGGGCCCGCCCGCGCGATATCATGTGGCAGTTCCTGCTGGAGGCTGTGCTGCTCTGCACTATCGGCGGCTTCATCGGCATTGCCGTGGGGCGTGTTGCCTCGTATGTAGTGAGCATGCAGATGGGTTGGCCGGTTTCCGTATCGGTGCCTGCCATGGTGCTTTCCGTCACGGTGGCTGCGGTCATCGGCATCGTGTTCGGCTGGTACCCGGCCTGGAAGGGCTCCCGTCTGGATCCCATTGATGCTCTGCGTCACGAATAACCCTTACATTTACTTTTTTTCGATATGAAGCGAATTATACCTCTTACATTTGCCGGTTTTCTGCTGAGCTCCTGCATGATGGGACCGGATTTCATGGGGGCCAAGGCACCTGAACTGCCTGCCACCTGGGTGAATGCACTGCCGCCCGGCACCGAAAGCGAAACGCTGGAGGAATGGTGGCACTGCTTCCGCGACCCGCAGCTCACCCGCTTGATTGAAGGCGGGTTTGCCGCCAACCCGGATATGGTGAGCGCGGCGCTGGCCATTGCGAAGGCTGAATCTGCCCTGCGCTCCACCCAGAGCGGGCTTTTCCCGAGCGTCGGGCTGAGCTTTGGTGGCTCGAACCGAGGTGATTTCACCACCTCCACCTCCCACGGCAGCTGGAGCACGGGGCTTTCGGCCTCCTGGAGCCCGGATATCTGGGGTGGTACCCGCCGCGAGATTGAGGCGGCCGCTGCTTCCCTGGGATCCACGCAGGCCGCTGCTGCTGCTACCCGCACGGCGCTGGCCTCCAGTATCGCCACGGCTTATTTCCAGTGGATTTCCGCTAAGGAAAGCCTGCGCATTGCCAAGGAACAGCTGGAGTACCAGGAGCGCACCTACAGGGTGACTCAGGAGCGCCATGCCAGTGGCATGGAAAGTGCGCTGTCTCTTTCTGAATCCCGTGCAACCATCGCATCCACCCGTGCTCAGATTCCGGCGCAGGAGGCCAATATCCGCAGCTGCGAAATCACCCTTGCTACTTTGCTGGGCACTACGGTGGACAATGTGGCTCTGAAGCTGCCTGCCCAGAGCGTGTATAATCTGGTACCCGGTGTGCCCACCGGATTGCCCAGCGAGCTGCTGCGCCGCCGCCCGGATATCATCCGCGCCGAGCGTGACCTGCATGCCGCTACTGCCCGCATCGGTGTGAGTGTGGCAAATCTTTTCCCCCGGCTTTCCCTCACTGGCAACGTATCCGGCGGGGCGGGAACGGATTTTTCCCAGTTCTGGCAGAGCACGGCCTGGAACCTGGGCGCTTCTGCCAGCTATACCCTGCTGAACCGCACAGCACTGAACGAATCCGTAACCCAGGCCGAGCTGAACCAGCTAAGCGGTATGCAGAGCTACCGCAAGACGGTGCTTGCCGCCTTTGCTGAGGTGGAGAACTGCCTTATTGACTACGCCAAGCTCTCATCCCAGCTGCCGCAGTACGAGGCATCCTGCGCCGCCAACAAGGAATCTGCCCAGCTTTCTCTGCGCCTGCACCATGAAGGCATGGCAGATTTCCTGAGCGTGGCCGCAGCCGAGCGCGCCTGGCTCTCCTCGGAGCTCAACATCATCTCCACCCGCCAGAATATCCGCATCAAGCTGGCCCAGCTTTGCACAGCAATGGGCGGTGGCTGGAAGGTGCAGCCTGATAAAAAGTAACCCCCTTCATCCAGAACCCTCAGAAACCATGCAAATCGTCCTTTGATTACAGGTTTGCATGGTTTCTTTCTGTAAAGGGCCCTTGTTTTTTTCTGGAATTAAGAGAGATTTATGGTAGAATACCACACATAATTTTCTGACAATGAAACAAGCAAATATCCTTAGAGCATGTATTCTGGCCACGATGCTGGGATGCTGTGTGCTGCCGGAGGCAGCGCTGGCTGCCACGCCGACGGTGCAGATTGAAAATGCGGACTGGCAGAATCCTGCCAGACTGCGCAAGAAGCTGGCTGAGAAACTGGTGGCCGGGGTGCCCGGGCTCAGCAAAAAGAAGATGAAGGAATTCCTCAGCAATGAGGCCAACCTGAATCTGCTGCTGAATCGCCACCTGGCCTGGGTGGAATCCAACTCCGGCGATGCCTACAGGCATTACCGCGAGCAGGTGAAGCGCTGGGTGCAGGAGAAGGAGCAGCAGTGCGCCAATCATAAGAAGAATGCCGGGAATCTTAAAGGTTCTGAGGCGGATCAGGCCCGTTTCCTGCTGGGCCGTGCCGAGGCAGAGCTGAAGGAGCTCAAGGATGAGCTGCGCCGTCCGGTGAGCATTGCAGATGTGATGAGCAATGCCGAGGCGGCTCAGGTGGTGAAGCGTATCTGCGGTGATAATGAGTGGATGGAGAATCTTGTGTTCTCTGGTGAGCTGTACAAGCCCGGCCGCGTGATGGGCATCATCGCCAGTGCTGCCGCAAAGGATAAGAAACTGCTCAAGCAGCGCATTGCCCGCGAGACAGCTACTGCTACGGCTCTGGAATATGCCCGCAATGACTGGAGCATGATGGATGCCGAGGCTCGCACGGATTACTTTGTGCGCAACTGGCGCAATGACCGTCTCAATTCCGTATATGGCCGTATTCCTTTCTGGCAGCGCCGTATTGTGTGCGGCTGGAAGAACCAGCACTCTTCCGGCACGGTGAAGGCTTTTGAGTGGGCGCTGAATAATGTGCATCTGCCTGCTAATCAGTATCCCGATTGCTGCTGGCGCTGCGGTTATATCTCCGACAACATGTTTGGCGATTCCGTGCAGACAGGCTGGTATGCTGCCCCCTTCTACGGCGTGTACGATGATAACCACTTTGCCTTCACTCAGTATGTGGGTGGTGTGTGTGGTGGCTTGTCCCATTTCGGCGCGGCGGCTGCCTGTGCCAATGGTGTACCGGCGCTCACGGCAGGTGAGCCGGGGCACTGCGCCTACATTGTGAATGTGGATGGCCGCTGGGTTCCTGCCTATTCCCTTTCCTGGGAGCGTGGCCTGCACTGGATTCCGTGGGATTCCAACTGGACCTTCACGGCACTGCACCTGACCACCGACTTGAACGATGAAAAGGCGGTGGAGGATAAGCGCCTCTCGAATGCCTACCGCGTCATGGCTCATGCGTATGAGGAATGCGGTCAGGTGGACAAGGCGCTGCGCTGCTTTGTGCAGGCTGCTTCTGCCCAGCCGCTGAATTACCCGATCTGGCGTGAGTATGCAGCCTTCCTTTCCCGCCATAAGGCTCAGGATGTTGCCGCCTGGGAGAAGCTGAACGAGCAGCTCTGCAAGGGGGTGGCTCCCAAGTATCCCGAGCAGGCCGGTGAGCTGCTGAAGCAGTTTGTCTATGCTCCGCTGAGCAAGTCCGGCATTTCTCAGGATAAGCTGCGTGCCTGCTTCACGGCTTTCTGGAAGAATGCAGAGACTATGGGCCCGGACCGCTGGTACATCGAGACTCTGGCCAACCAGCAGATGAATTACTGCCTGAATGCCGGGCAGGGGGATGCCGAGGGCGCTGCCTATGCCTGCTTCCGTGATATTCTGGCCGCCGCCGCTCCGCACGATGCTTATTCCGGTCCCATCATGGGCTGGGGTAACTCTGTGACCGGTAAGCTGGGTGCCGATGGTGACAAGAAGCTGATGAAGGCCATGACCGAGGCTCTCAGTGCCGGCAGCAAGATGACCGATGAGCAGCGCTCCCGCCTGCTGGGCCGTATTCTTATTACGGCTGAGCGTGCCCGCGATGCCAGCACCTATCACGCCATTGCGAAGATGATTCCGGACAAGGTGAAGAAGGCAGATAACGATATTCCCGAGTTTGCAGCATTCCCCGGCAAGCTGGTATCTGAAGGCGGTATGGTGTTTGCCAGCTCCACCTCCGATTGGGATGCTCCGCACACGCACCCGGGGCTGCTTACCAAGAAGGGTGGCAAGATTCACACCGGGAAGGACAGGGATGCCTGGATTGCTGTGAAGCTGCCCCGCCATGCTCATATCTCCGGTGTTGTCTTTGCCGGCACAAACAAGTGGGAGCTTATTCACCGATTCCGTCCCCTGCAGATTCAGATTTCTGATACGGGCAATGATGACGATTGGCATGATGTGGGTGAGGCTATCCCCAATACGGGCAACTACATCAACCGCTTCGACCTGCAGAATCAGAATACCAAGGCGCTCTACATCCGCGTGCTGCGCCGCGGTGGTCCTGAGTTCTTCCATGCCGATGGTATTTTCGTGTATGGTAAACCCGCTGCATGATTATTGAATCACAACCTGTTATAATGATATGAAAAAATCTCTACTGATTCCTTTGTTTGCCCTGAGCGCTCTGGCTGCCATGCCGCTTTCTGCTGCGCATCCGGCAGAGAACTACGCTGCTGCTCAGGCAAAGGTGGGGCAGAGTGGCTATATCGTGTTCATTTACCCCGGCGACTGGGATGGCTCCGGTAAGAAGCTCTGCCGCAAGATGTACGAAAGCAAGAAGGTGCAAAAGGCTGCCGGTGAGGCTGTGCTTCTGCTGGCACCCATTTACCAGTCCGGCAGTGAGAAGCAGCGCGAGGCTGCCAAGGCTATCATGGGTTCGCTGGGGTATCCGGGCAGTATGGGCCGCATTTCCTACCCGGCCCTGGTGTTCTATGAGAAGGGGGGGCGCCACTATTCCACAGTGTATGGTGATGAGCTCATGGGCCGCACTGAGGAGCAGGTGGCCGAAACTGTGCGCGAGCGCCTGGCGCTGAAACGCCACCAGGATGACCTGCTGGCCAAGGCCAACAGCTCTTCCGGCGCTGAGAAGGCACGCCTCCTGCTGGAGTCTTCCCGTGTGGATAAGCTGGACTGGCCCGGTGGCCTGCGCCAGGCTCTGCGCAATGCCGACCCGAATGGTGAGTACGGCTGCATGGCTGCGCTGGATTTCTCCTGCTGGCCGGGTAAGGATGAATCCATGGAAGCATACCTGAAGCGCGTGGATGCGGCGTTGGAGAACAAGATGCTTACGCCCTGGCAGAAGCAGAATGCCTGCGCTGCGGCCCTCGGGCACCTGCGCCGCAGTCTCGGCATGATGGCCGGTGGCGACCTCATTCGCAAGTATGCCACGGCCATGCAGAAACTCGACCCCGAGTCCACCCTGGGTCTGGCGGCTCCGATTGTGATCCGCGACTGGATTAAGGAATACCGCTATGGCCAGGGCTGGAGCCCGGAAACCTTGCCTGGCAGCGCCGCTCCGGTGCGCATGAAGGGGGATATCCCCATCAAGGAAGCGGGTAACTATGCTGTCTCCTTCTACATTGTCACCGGCCGCGATAGCCTTCAGGTAGGTTCTGTGCGCCTGCTGGATGGTGAGAAGTGCGTGGCGTCCGATGAACAGGAACGCCTGGTGGATTATGCGAACCGCACGCAGGTATTCAACCTGCAGGTGAAGAAAGCGGTGCGTAAGCCCGTGCTTGAAATTGTGTTCAAGAACGATGCCGACCACCGCAGCACCTGGGGCAATATCGAGGTGAAGAAACTGTAAGACTCCAGAAGAATTCCTTCCTTCAGCGTTTTATACCGGTGATTCTGCGTGTTTTTTAACCTGGGTGTCCCTGCTGGCGCAATTTTAGCTTGCTAAGGGGATTGGGCATAAGTAACATGGGAACGGGCACGGTGTGCCCGCAGAGTGAAGCTTATGCTCCCAGGCCGCCGGGTATGTACAGGCAGCGCCGGGAATGAGCTTGTGTTATATAATCCGACTCAATAACCTATATGGCTGAACATTATACACAAGGCCGGCAGGGGCAGGGAGCCCGCCGCCGCCGCAATAATAAGGGCCGTCCCTACCGCCGCCGTATGCCGCGGACGCAGGAGACTCCGGCTCCCAAGCTCTCCCTGTTGCAGCGTATCCTTGGTTTCTTTGGCATTGGCAAGAAGAAAGAGGAGGCTGCCCGTAAGGATAACCGCAAGAACGATAAACGCAAGCCCAAGGAAAATGTGCGCGTGGCCAAGGGCCGCAGCAACCAGGGCGGCAATCCCGCCTCCCGCCAGGAAAAACGCCGCCGTCCTTCCTCCGTGGCACCTACACGAAACGGCCGTCTCTATGTGGGCAACCTCTCATACGAGGCCACAGAGGCAGAGCTTGAGGACCTTTTCAAGGGCTTCGGCAACGTGCGTAGTGTGGAGATTATTTATAACCCCCGCACCTACAAGAGCAAGGGCTATGCCTTTGTGGAAATGCAGATGCTTGAGGATGCCCAGCGCGCTGCTGAGGTGCTGCACGGCCAGCCCTTCATGGGCCGCGAGCTCATGGTGAGCGCTGCCAGCGAACGCCCCGAGCAGCCTGCCAAGGCTGAGGAGACCCCCGCAGAACCCGCCGCTGAGCCGGCCCCGGAGGCTCCCGCTGCTGAGTAAGGCGCGGTATTGAATACCGGAAAGAATATCCCTGGAAACGTGCACCTGCCCGGTGCACGTTTCTTTGTATCATTTTATTTGCTGCCGGGCGTGCAGGCTGTAAAAAAAAGCCTGCGGGCTGGTTGCCCGCAGGAGATGTGGGAGGAGAGCCGGGCCCGGCTTATTTCTTTCTGCGGGCGCGTACCTGCTCCAGCAGGGCCTGCGGATCGGCAAAATTGGCCTTAAGTGCCTCAATCATCTGGGCTTTCATGTGCTCCGGATAGGAGGTTTCGGCCTGTTCCAGCACATAATCGCGGCCTTTAAGGATATCCTCCACGGTTTCGGCGTGCATCAGCATGATATTGAGGCAGGGGAAAACCACAAACTGGCGCTTGCGCTCCATCATGCGCTCGCGGTTCAGCGGGTGAGCCTTGGCAATGTATTTATCATATACCTGGGTCTGGAGCTGGTAATTCCGGGCATAGGCTGAAAGCTCGGCCGCCAGTTCCTGCATCTGCGCATCGGCCTGCACTTGTTCGCGAAGCCCGGTGGAGTCATCGGGGTCGCAGGCGTAGATTTCTGCTCGCAGCGCGGCTGCCGCAGCCTTGAAATTCTTCGGGTAGCTCTCATACACCTCCATGAGCGCCTTGGCACGTTCTGCGCCGCTCAGGGCGCGGGCAGCCTTCAGCATCTGCTGGCGAGCCAGGGCGTTATCGAGCAGGGCGATGGTGCTTTCCACAGAAGGGCGTGCACCGACCCAGCCACCCAGCACTTCGCCCGTGTGGCTCAGAATCAGGAAGGTGGGGAAGCCGCTCACTTCATACTGGCGGCAGAGTTCCTGGCGTTTCTGCAGCTCTGCTGCCGGCACCTGCTTGCGGCGCGGCAGGTCAATTTCAAGCAGCACGAATTTGTTTTCGGCATAGCTGCTGAACTCCGGCTTGTCCAGCACATTGTTTTTCATGCGGATGCAGTAGCCGCACCAGTCGGAACCGGTGAAATTGGCCAGAATCGCCTTGCCTTCATCTGCTGCCTGTTTGCGCGCGGTGTCCATATCTGTTAACCAGTTTCCGGCAGAAGCCGGAAGAATCAGGGCCGCCAGCGCAGCTGCACGGAGAGAGTGGGAAAATGTGTTCATTGCTGTAACATCTAGCATGAAGCGCGCTATTATACAAGCTCATTTTGTGCCTGCCCCGGTAGAATTTGCACATGCGAATACTTGCAATGCCTGGGGGGGCGTGCTATGATATGCTGCAGCAGAAGGAATCTCAGTTTATGTATATTCAGGACCAGTTGCAGGAGATTAAGGCTAATATCGCGGCGGCAGAGCTGCGGGCGGGGCGCAGGCCGGGCAGCGTGCAGCTGCTTGCGGTAAGCAAGACTTTTCCGGTGGAGGACATCATGCAGGCCTATGCGGATGGTCAGCGGCTTTTTGGTGAGAACCGCCTGCAGGAAGCCATGAGCAAGATACCGGAAATGCCGCAGGATTGCGAATGGCACCTCATTGGCCCCTTGCAGCGTAACAAGGTGCGCAAGGCGTTGGAGCAGGGCTTTGGGCTGCTTCAGGCGGTGGATTCTCTGCGCCTGGCAGAGGCGGTCTCGCGCATTGCGGGAGAACTGGGCTCCACGGCGCGTATTCTGCTGGAGGTGAATGTGGATGCTGAGGAAAGTAAGCATGGTTTCACCCCGGCGGAGGTGCAGGAGCTCTGGCCGCAGCTGGTGGCGTTGCCGCAGCTGGAGATTCGTGGCCTGATGTGTATTCCTGCTCCTGCAGAGGATCCGGAGGATGCCCGCCCGGCATTCCGCCGGTTGCGCGAGCTGGCAGAGGCGCTGCGTGTCCGTGGTCCGCTTCCGCTGCCTGAGCTGTCCATGGGCATGAGTCATGATTATGCCGTGGCGGTGGAGGAGGGCGCAACGATTGTGCGCGTGGGGTCTGCTATTTTCGGCAAGCGGGACTACGCTCAGCCGCACTGATACAGGGCTGTTTCATTTTTTCATGATGCAAGGCAGAAGCGCCTGCCCGGTGAGCCGGGCAGG
>JAZOTV010000142.1:0-2905 GCA_045657815.1 Akkermansia sp. | reverse complement strand
GATACCGGTCTTGGAGCCTTCGCCCTCGTAGCCGCCGGAAATACCGTTCAGCTCAAAGGTGGGGCGGGCGTATACGCACTCGGCACCCGTGAAGCCGGTCTCAGTGCGCAGCTCGGGCACACCGGTGAGCTCGGCCAGCTCGGCATTGCTCATGCCGGGCACGCGCTTCCAGCTTTCACGCTCCCAGTCCTGGATTTCCATCACGCCATCGTAGAAGCCATCGATGCTCACGTGGTTATCAGCATCGTGCGTGGTGGCAATCATCTCGCACAGTGTGGTGATGGGATTGGCCACAGCACCGCCGAAGATACCGGAGTGCAGGTCCATGGCGGGCGCAGAAACCTCCAGCTCGAAGCAGCAGAGGCCCTTCAGGCCGTAGGAGAACGAGGGGATATCCACAGCGGCCATGCCGGTATCGCTCACGATGATGACATCACAGGCAAGCAGCTCTTTGGCATCCGGGCGCTTCATGAACTCATACAGACTGGCAGAGCCGCGCTCCTCCTCGCCCTCCAGCAGGTAAATCACATTCAGCGGCAGAGCGCCATCCTCTGCGATGACCTCCTGAGCTGCCAGAATCATGGCCATGATTTCGCCCTTGTCATCAGAAGCACCGCGGGCATACACACGGCCATCGCGAATCTCCGGTTTGAAGGGGTCGCTCTTCCACTCGCTGATGGGGTCCACCGGCATCACATCATAGTGGCCATAAATCAGCACTGTGGGGGCACCCTCCACCTTCGGGCTGTGCGCCACCACGATGGGGTGAATATCCGTCAGGTACTTTTTGGCGGAAAAGCCGATACTCGTCAGCTTATTCACCAGAAAATCAGCGCAGCGCTCCACATCCGCCGCATGCTCCGCCTGCGCGGACACACTGGGAATGCTCAGAAAGGCAAAAAGGTCATCAATTCGGGACATGGCAGCATTCTACACCCAGCCACCGCCCCCACGCAAGCACAAAGCAAGGCAGTTAATCCTTTAACTTGACCTCGAAGGAGTATTGTGGTATTTTCCCCGCGTCAGTTTTCCCCCATCATGACCGCTATCTTCGTTTTCTGCCTTCTTTCCGTGTTGCTGGTGCTGGGCAAGGTGCTCCGCGTGATGATGCCGCTGCTGCAGCGCTGCTACCTGCCCAGTTCGGTCATCGGCGGTTTTCTGGGGCTGGCTCTTTTCCAGTGTTTTCCGGAGCTGATTCCGGCGGATGTCATCAGCACGGTAGGCAAACTGCCGGGGTTCATGATCAATGTGGTCTTTGCCACCCTGTTTCTGGGCGTGGTGACTCCCCCGCTGCGCAAGGTGGTGCAAGTAGCCTTTCCGCAGCTCTGCTTCGGGCAGATTCTGGCCTGGGGGCAGTATGTAATCGGCTTTGCGCTGGTCGGCTTCGTGCTCATTCCGCTCTTCGGGGTGAATGAAGGCTTCGGCAACCTGCTGGAAATCGGCTTCCAGGGTGGCCACGGCACCGTGAGCGGCATGGCAGAGAGCTTCACCGCCTTCGGCTGGGAGGACGGCATTGCTCTGGGCTACACAGTGGCCACCGTCGGCATGCTGCTGGCGGTGATTGTCGGCATTGGCCTGGTGAACTGGGCTGTGCGCCGCGGCCACATCAGCAACGTACGAGCTTTCGCCGACCAGGATAAAATGCAGCAGCGCGGGCTCTACCTGGGCACCTCTCAGCCCGCGGCTGGCGTGCAGACTGTCTATTGCGACTCCATCGACTCCCTGGCCTGGCACGTTGCGCTGGTAGGGCTTGCGATTCTGGCCGGCTTCGGCATGCGCGAGGGGCTGCAGGCACTGGAAATCAAATGTTTCCCGGAAGCCACCTTGCGAGTACTGAAAGGCTTCCCGCTTTTCCCTTTCTGCATGATTGGCGGACTGCTCATGCAGAAAGCCGCCCAGCTGAGCAAAGTGCACCAGCTGATTGACCACGGCCAGATGCAGCGCATCTCCGGCGCGGCGCTGGATTTCCTGGTCGTATCCGCCATGAGCACCATCAAGCTTTCCGTAGTGGCGGAAAACTGGCAGGGGCTTCTGCTGCTCTGTGTGCTGGGGCTGGCGCTTTCGCTCTTCATGGTGCTGGTGGTGGCTCCCCGCCTCTTCCGCGAATCCTGGTTCGAATGCGCCATTGCCGAATTCGGCCAGTCGCTGGGTGTGACCGCCACGGGGCTGCTGCTGCTCCGCGCCGCCGATCCGGAAAGCAAGACCTGCGCCACTCAGGCCTTCGGCTACAAGCAGCTGCTGCACGAGCCGATTATGGGCGGTGGTCTGTGGACAGCTCTGGCGCTTACCCTGCTTTACAAACTGGGCTGGCAGCTCATGCTGGGCATCTCTGCAGGCGCTCTTCTCATCTGGATTATCGCCGCGGCCCTCTTCACCCGCCGCAGAAAATAATCAGCCCCCGCATTCCTCCCCATGGCCGTTGATGATACCAACGGCCTGCAGCCAGGAGTAAGCAGTAGTGGAGCCGAAGAAACGCATACCGCGGCGCCGCAGGTCGCGGGAGAACGCATCCGATAGTGGCGAGGTGGTGCGCAGGGTGTAGGGTTCGTGCACCACTTCGTTGTTGGTGAATCCCCAGGCATAAGCGGCAAAACTGCCGCACTCTGCCTGAATCTGCAGGAAGATGCGGGTATTGGCAATAGCGGCTTCTATCTTGCCCCGGTGGCGGATGATGCCGGGATTCTGCAGCAGCGCCGCCACCTCCCCCTCACCGAAAACGGCCACAGCCTGCGGATTGAACCCCGCAAAGGCGGTGCGAAACGCCTCGCGCTTGTTGAGCACGCATTCCCACGAAAGCCCGGCCACAAACATCTCCAGCAGCAGCATTTCGTAGAGATACGCATCATCCCGCGAAGGTACGCCCCACTCCTCATCGTGATATTTCACATAGAGCGGATTCTTCAGA
>JAZOTV010000141.1:0-8654 GCA_045657815.1 Akkermansia sp. | reverse complement strand
TTGTGGATGACCCCGCTCCTGAGGCTCCTGCTGCAACCGAGCCTGCACCCGCAGCGCAGGGGCTCGCCGCAACCGAACCTCAGCCCGAGCCTGCACCCGCAGCGCCGGAACCAGCCACAACCGAACCGCAGCCCGAGCCTGCACCCGCAGCGCCGGAACCCGCCGCAACCGAACCGCAGCCTGAGCCTGCACCCGCAGCGCAGGAACCCGCCGCAACCGAACCGCAGCCCGAGCCTGCACCCGCAGCGCAGGAACCTGCCGCAACCGAACCGCAGCCCGAGCCTGCACCCGCAGCGCAGGAACCTGCCGCAACGGAACCGCAACCTGAGATGACTCCGGTAACAGATGCCGTGGCAGAATCTGCGCCAGCCACGCCGCAGGTGCAGAAACAGCAGGATGCCTCTGCGCGTCTTATGCAGGAGGTGCAGGCGCAACTGGCCGAATTGCAGGCACGCTATGAGGCTGAATTGCAGGCGAAGGAGCAGCAACAGAAGCAGCCTGAAACTCACAACGCAGACGAATGATAAGATACCTCTTTTTCACCATTATATGTGCATTGGCTTCGCTGGGCTTTGCTGCAGAGCCTGTGCAGCTGGACGGTGTGGAAAATAGTTACCGAATCAGCAAGGATCTGTATCGCTCTGCTCAGCCGGAACGTGAAGGTTTCACGGCCTTGCAGAATCTTGGTATTCGTTCGGTGCTGAATCTGCGTGAATATCATAAGGATACACGCAAGGCGCGTCACACGCAGCTGCATCTCATGGCTTATCCTGTGGCTGCCGGTGAGGTGACCGCTGCGGATGTAGAGAACTGTCTGGAGCTGATTGCGAATGCCCCCAAGCCTGTGCTGGTGCATTGCTGGCACGGTTCAGACCGCACCGGAATTGTAGTGGCTGCCTACCGTATCGTGTTTCAGAATTGGAGCGTGGAAGAGGCTGAGAAGGAATTCCGCGACGAGCGTTTCGGCTACCATGAATTCTGGTATAAGAATCTGCTGAAGTTATTGCGCGAGACGGATTGGACCGCCATGCGAACCCGCATCAAAGCTCGTTGAGCAATTCGATTTTTTCGCGCATGGCCGCAATGGCGGGATGAGCCATCATGCGTTCCAGCGGGCTGAGCGGAACCGGATTGGCCGGCATGCAGACTGTAAGCTTGTGTGGCATTCGTTCAATTCGCAATGCATCACCAGGAGCCAGGGTGCCGGCATAGTCGCCGTCCAGATGGTAGGGCAGGTTCCCCTCGCAGGTGAGGGTGCAGTTCTTGATGCGGCGGAGCGTGGTGAATTCCGAGATGTTGGAAGCTGTGGCTCCACGGGAGATGATGAGCCCCAGTACCTCAAAAAGCACACCGATGTTTTCCTGGTCGATAATGGCGGCATCCAGTCGCCCGTCCTCATAGCTGGCATCGGCAAAGAGGTGTGCCTCGCCACCGTAGCGCTTGCCGTTGCCCATGATAATCTGGGTGCCCTTGATGGTTTCTCCATCGGGCATGGTCAGTGTGATGACCGGGGGCTTCTCCAGCGCGACCTTCAGCCCGGTGACGGCGTGTGCCGCAGCTCCCAGGCGTTTCTTGAGCGTGGGGGTAATCAGCTCAATGGCCCGGGCATCCGGCCCGAATCCTGCCACCTGCAGGAAGGGTTTGCCATTCACTGCGAAAATGTCGACCTTCTGTCTTTTGTCACCTTTGATGGCCTCCAGCGCTATATCAAATTGCCGGGAGCCGATGCCTAGCTCACGGGCAAAGACATTCATGGTGCCGCAGGGCAGAATGCCGAGAGCTGCGCCAGTGCCTATAAGGCCTTGCGCAGCTCCCATCAGCGTGCCATCGCCACCAGCGGCGGCTACCACGGGTTCACCGCTCTCTGCCAATTCACGTGCCTTGTTGGTCAGGTCCTCTGCGCTCTGGGTGTGTACCTCGCGAAAATCGTTGCGATGGGCATCAAGCCATGTCTGCAGGCCTGAACGGAAAAGACTTCCGGCTTTGGGATTGATGAGTAGCGGAGTGCGGTGTGACATATAGAAAAGCTTAGCAGCAAAGCTGGCTCAGCATCACAACTACTCTTGTGATGATGGGTGCCACGCAGATGGCTGCAGATACGGTGAAGGCCGGGGAATCAATGAGGTCGAAGATGCCACCGATGCCGGGCAGGAGGGACCCACTGTCTTTCACGGCAAGACCGCGCTTGATGAGGGACCCGGCGAGGTCACCCCATACGGAAAGGAAGAAGAACAGAAGCCCCAGCGGGATGTAGACAAGGAGGAAGCTGGGGGTGGTAAGCTCCTCCCAGGTTATAAGTCCGAGAACCGGCAGCAGGATGGCACCCACCGTGAGTGTGATGATGACGGAACCGATAATGCCTTCCCAGGTTTTCTTGGGGGAAACACTGGGGCTGAACTTACGGGATATGAACTTGCCGCCCAGCAGGATGCCGCTCACATAGGCCCAGATGTCGCTCATCTTGGTGAAGAGAACGAGCCAGAGCATAACCCAGATGGAGCCTTGGGAATCCACACAGGTAAGAGCAAAGCTGAACATCCACACCGGGTACACGAAGGAAAGCAGGGTCATGCCCATGCCGTCCAGCATTTCAGCACCGGTCTTGCCACGGTAGTCCATGCGGAACAGCTGGCCGCAGAATGCCAGCAGCGTGTAGAGCACCAGGCAGCAAAGTGCCACATGTATACCACCGTCAAGCATTCCTACCGTAACAATGCCGCCCGGTACGTCGGGTACGGGCATCAGGCACACGGCAGCCAGCAGCCAGGGGTAGATAAGACCGCAAACCAGAGAGAGTACACGGTTGGCGTTCGTTCCCTTGAGCATGTTGAACCATTCCCAGCTGGTCAGGTTGCAGAGCACGCAGATAAGGGCAGCATAGCCGATGGGCTCGTTCCACGCCACGGTGCCACCGAGAAGGGAGAGAAGAACGATGGTGCTGAATCCGCGTTCCAGTAGGGTCTTGATTTTGGGAGTCATAATGCCGGAAGGTGTGTGTGGTGGTAAGTAAAGTAGAGTTGTAGTGCACTCTACGCGCGTATTCTATACTGTGTGGACTTGCTTGTCAATTATATATTGCCTGGCGGTGTGAGTTGAAATATGCAGTCAGATGGCAGGTTCTGATGCAAGGGAAAAGAAATCACCCCCGCTGCGCAGGCAACGGGGGTGATTGAGGAAGCACTTATCTCTTTAGTGAGCGCAAGCCGGGCAGGCCCAGTTAGCGCGGATATCGGCAAAGAAGTCATTGCCCTTGTCATCCACCAGGATGTAGGCGGGGAAGTCCTTCACCGTAATCTTCCAGATAGCCTCCATACCCAGCTCGGGGTATTCGATGCATTCGATGGAAGTGATGCAGTTCTTGGCGAGGTCGGCAGCGACACCACCGATGGAGCCCAGGTAGAAACCACCGAACTGCTTGCAGGAATCGGTGACGCACTGGGCGCGGTTGCCCTTGGCAATCATAATCATGCTGCCGCCGTGGCTCTGGAAGAGCTCCACGTAGGAATCCATGCGGCCGGCGGTGGTGGGGCCGAAGGAGCCAGAGGGATAACCCTCGGGGGTCTTGGCGGGGCCGGCGTAGTAGATGGGGTGGTCCTTGATGTACTGGGGCAGATCCTTGCCGGCATCGAGGAGCTCCTTGAGCTTGGCGTGGGCGATATCGCGCCCCACGATGATGGTGCCGGTAAGGGAGAGACGGGTCTTCACCGGGTACTTGGAGAGCTCGGCCAGCACCTCGGGCATCGGGCGGTCCAGGTCAATCGGCACGCCTTCGCTCTTGGTCTCGCGGTACTCGGCGGGGATGTACTTGCCCGGGTCATACTCGAGTTCCTCGATGAAGATACCCTCGGGGGTAATCTTGGCCTTGGCGTTGCGGTCGGCAGAGCAGGAAACACCCAGAGCCACCGGGCAGGAAGCACCATGGCGGGGCAGGCGCACCACACGCACGTCCAGGGCGAAGGCCTTGCCGCCGAACTGGGCACCCAGACCCAGCTTCTCGGCTTCGAGCTTGAGCTCGTTCTCCAGCTCCACGTCGCGGAAAGCGCGGCCGTGTTCGTTGCCGGTGGTGGGCAGGGAATCATAGTACTTGGTGGAGGCCATCTTCACCGTCTTGAGGCAGGTTTCAGCGCTGGTGCCACCCACAACAAAGGCCACGTGGTAGGGCGGGCATGCAGCCGTGCCCAGGGTGCTCATTTTCTCCACCATGAACTTCTTGAGGGAGGAGGGGTTGAGCAGGGCCTTGGTCTCCTGGTAGAGGTAGGTCTTGTTAGCAGAGCCGCCGCCCTTGGCGATGAAGAGGAAGTCATACTCCATGCCGTGGTCGGTGGCAAAGAGGTCAATCTGGGCGGGCAGGTTGGTGCGGGTGTTGATTTCCTTGTACATATCCAGCGCCACGTTCTGGGAGTAGCGCAGGTTGTTCTTCGTGTAGCAATCGTAAGCGCCGCGGGAGATGTATTCGGCATCATTATAACCGGTCCAGACCTGCTGGCCCTTCTTGCCGAGGCAGATGGCGGTGCGGGTGTCCTGGCAGAGGGGAAGCACGCCCTGGGCTGCCACTTCGGCGTTGCGCAGCATGGTCAGAGCCACGCTCTTGTCATTTTCGGAAGAGGTCGGGTCGAGCAGGATATCCTGCACCATCTGGAGGTGCTCCGGGCGCAGGTAGAAGGCCACATCGTGCCAGGCGGTCTCGGCCAGCAGGCGCAGACCCTCTGCCTCAACCTTGAGGATGGGCTTCCCTTCAAATTCACTCACGCTCACGTAATCCTTGGTGAGCAGACGGTACTTCGTCGTGTCTTCCCCCATGGGGAACATTTCCTGATAGACAAAAGGAGGTGTTGCCATAACGGGGGTATTATACTCTTACGGGCTATACATTTCCAGCCTAAAATGCCGAAAAATAGTCGGGACGGGAAAAGGGGGATAGTGAATAGTGGCTGAGGGGTAGGGGCTTTCCCGGCTCAGATTCTTGTTCGAGAAAAGTCATATAGGCATTTGTGAAGCCTTAGCTTTGCGACGGCTCACCCTGCCCCTCCCCCTGGAGCATGGTACGTACTCCTTTCGACAGGCTATGAGCATGGATTTGCACAGCGTGCGTGTCAGGCTGCCGGAATGTACTTGTAATGCCGTGAAATCATAGTATAATGATTTTGTAACTTAAATATAATCTGTTATTTACGATGCGTGTATTATCATATTTTCTTTTTTTGTTGGGTTCGTTCGGATTCCTGATTTCTGCACAGGAAGAGGAAATGGTGTTTAAGCCGAATGAATATGATATTCAGCATAAGCGTATCAACAGCTGGGATGAGGAATACAGAGCTGTAGAGATTAAAACACCCGAAACGCTGCCGGAGTTCCTGAAGCCCATCCGCAAAATGTACCTTGCCGAGGCAGCCGCATATATGGAGGCTGCAAAGGAATATGATGGAGAGTTCAGATATAACTATACAGAGGAGATTGATAAGCATTTCCGCCTACTGGCTCGTTATCATTACCTGCAGTTGGAATACGGAGAATATTGCCTCGGTTCTCAGAAACCTGCTGAAATGGAGCAGTATCGCCGTGAGATTCAGGAAGATATAACCCGTCTGGCTTTGCAGATGCTGAAGGGATGCCAATGGAGCTTCGCTTGTTGCGTGACTCACTCAGATATCGAAAATCACGCTGCCACTAAACAGTTGGCTGCATTGCCAGAGCGACCGGACTTCGGGGAGGACTCTCTCTTGCGCGATTACCTGGCCTATATGCTACAGGAACGCGTCCGCTGCAATGTCGATATCAGAACGTACGCCGAACTGGGGGATAAGATGCGATCCTCCCGCCTGTTCGGGCTGGTAAATGCATTGGCAGACCTGCATTACTACGCCTGCAACAATACCCTGGCTTATGAGCTATGGCATGAGCAGGCTGAGGGCAAGAAGGCTGCAGCCATTCTCATTCAGCAGTTTGACGCCTTGCGTCATATCATGTTCAATGCCATGGAAGGATACTTGTATGTTCCGGATAGCTACTTTTCCGGTGGTTCGATGTACTCTCCTAATGTAGAAATTTTCTATGCTCATCAGGAAGCCTTCTTGTACCGCGCTTTCAATTTTGCGGCTCATCGGAAGGAATCTGCGGACTCGGCACAGACCGGGAACATGAATGCCGAGTCGCAGGAACCCGCGCCCCCTGCTGTGGAAACACCTGCCGAGCCTGCTGATACTCCGGCTCCGGAACATGCTGAGGCAACGGTAACCGAGGGGAACTCGCCCTTCTTTTGGTTGGTTGCTGCCCCGGTATGGGCTGTGCTTTTCCTGTTGCTTGGTGTCTTCCTGGGGCGGCGAATGATATGCCGGAAGTAAACGGTTCTTGTTTGCCGTTACCCCCTGCCGCGCCCCGCGCAGATTGGCATAATTAGAGACTAGGCGGATAAAGTATAGCGAAGCTGGGAAGGGGAACGCTTTTCTTAATGGTTCATATGCTGAAGCAGAACAAATAAGCTCGCCCGCCAGAGATTGCTGCGATAGCCCTTGTCTCTCCATTGAGAAGCGAGGGTGTCGTCCGCAATGTTGCACGTTTCCGCAGGGATTCAAAAATCCTGAAAAAAGGGCGCTGTGTCAGATTTTATGAAAACTCGCCAAATGGGACTTTATCGAGTAGTTGGCTCGCGCAAGTGAGCGGAACATTGAGCCCGTGAAACGGGCGACATATCAATAGCGAGTGGTGCAGCGGCGTCAGCCGCGAAACCACTCGTTTTAGTAAAAAAATCATTAGAACCCGTGGAACGGGTGACAGAAACGCGAGGCTTAAAAATCGTGTCAGGACGAACAAACAGCTACCCTTTTCATAAAGATTTTATATTGAAATTAAGGCGCATATGCAGCAATCCTCTCTGTCACCCGTTCCACGGGTTCCCATTCCTTATTTTCCCTTTACGAGGGGTTTGGGGCTTCGCGTCTCGCTGCCGCTCGCTTGCTTCCGTCTTCGCGCCTGTGGGCGCTACGCCGAGACAAGACGCCAACACATCGACAAACTCGTATTTATCACTTTTTTTTGGGGGGGCGAGCCGCATAAAATCTGACGCAGCGCCGAAAAAAGCACCTGTTGGGCGAGATTAGTGCTTTCTGCGGCAGGGGAGGAGGACCATGATGAGCTGGAGAATCCAGCCGTAGGGGGGAATGACAAAGGCCAGTGCGCAGATGAGTAATTTCGGCCATACGGAGAAGCCGATGTCATTCATGCGACGCCAGATGGCACCCAGGAAGAAGCTCATCAGCAGCAGGTGCAGGGCAAAGGAAAGAAAGCCGCCAACGGCAAGTTCCTCTACCTTGATATCAATTCCGAAAATCAGGTAGTAGAAGAAGACCGCAAGAAAGGGCCAGACCTTGGGCAGCAGGAACACCCAGAGCCAGTAGACGAGGAAGTCCCGGCGGCTGAGCTTGCCGTGGAAGTTATAGAGTCTGGCCAGCGGGTTCATCATCAGACAATAAGCATGCAATCACCGTAGGAGAAGAAACGGTACTTCATCTCCACGGCCTGACGATAGGCCTCCATGATGAGTTCCTTGCCGGCAAAGGCGCTCACCAGCATGATGAGGGTGCTTTGCGGCAGGTGGAAGTTGGTGAGCAGAGCACCCACAGTCTTGAACTCATAGCCGGGGTAGATGAAGATATCCGTATCCCCGGAGGTGGCGGGCAGGGGCAAGCCGTGGCGCGTGGCCAGGGTTTCCAGCACGCGCACGCTGGTGGTACCCACGGCTACCACTCGCTTTGCGGCGGCAATGGCATCTGCCGTGTCCTGCGGCATCACGAAGCTCTCGCGGTGCATGTGGTGGTCGGCAATGTTCTCCACCTTCACCGGGCGGAAGGTTCCCACGCCCACATGCAGGGTCACGAAGCTGTGCGGCAGGGATTCGAGAATCTCCGGCGTGAAGTGCAGACCAGCCGTGGGCGCGGCAATGGCCCCTTCGTGCTCGGCATATACCGTCTGGTAGCGTTCCTTATCGGCAGGTTCGCTTTCGCGGTTCATGTAGTGCGGCAGGGCCAGCCGGCCGTAGACCTCCGGGTCCACGAACTTATCCCAGCGGATGTAGCGGTAGCCCTCATCATCGATGCTTTCGACCGTGCCGGTGGCATCACCCACCTGCACGGTGCGGCCTACCTTCATCTTCTTGCCGGGGCGCACCAGGCATTTCCACACGAGTTCCTGCGCCAGCCCGGCGCGCACCAGTTCGATACCGCCATCATTGCTGAAATAGCGGGCAGGAACCACCTTGGTATTGTTGAGCACAAAGTGGTCACCGGGCTGCACATATTCCATGATATCATGGAAATGGCGGTGCTCGATGAGCCCGGTATCACGGTGCACCACGAGCATGCGGCTGGCGGCGCGATCCGCCAGCGGGCGGTCGGCAATCAGCTCTTCTGGCAGGTGGTAATCGAAATCGATGGTGCGCATGGGCGGCGGGGTCTGATGAAATCAGCAGGGGAAAATCTCGATGCGGCGCAGCACCTCATCGCGGCCAAGCGTCTGCATGACCACATCGATGCCGGGGCCGGCGTGGCAACCGGTAAGAGCCATGCGCAGCGGGAACATCATGGCGCCCACCTTCACGCCGTTGGCCTTGGCTAGCGGCTTGATGAGCTGGAAAGCAGCCTCGCCGCTCCAGTCCTCGA
>JAZOTV010000140.1:0-2357 GCA_045657815.1 Akkermansia sp. | reverse complement strand
TTTTCCTGGGCCAGCTTGCCGGTGTTCAGTGTGTAGCCGTTCCAGCCGCCGGAGGTAGTGAGCCTGGCCATCTGGATATCACCGGTGCTGGTGGTCTTGCCATCGGTGAATTCCAGCTTCTTGATTTTTTCGCCCGGTTCACCGGTGATTTTGAGCTGCATCACGGCCTGTTGCTTCAGGTCGGGGTAAAAGACACCATGCGTGTGGCGTACCTCTACGGTCAGCGCCTGTGCCAGCTGCATCATACCGGTTGCCAGAATAAGCAAGAGCCATCTCATGAGGACATCCTAGCAGATTCAGCCAGCTTTGCCAAGAAAGAAAGTCGCTTGATATACATGACCTTGGATGCCATACTGCCCGCCTGGCAAAAAAGGGGGAGAAAAGGAGCGTGGACAAAGGTTCGGACTCGGCAAAACGCTTGCGAGCCCGCAGCTTGTGTCTGCTTATCCTGCTGGGTATTGTGAATGGGCTGAGCGCAACAACCCGCCTGCGGTGCAGCGCTACTGACGGGTGGAACCACGAATTTTGCAGGCGGAATGTGGGTTTTGTTTGAACAAAATCCGCCCTGCCTTGTATATACTGCAATCGCAGATTAAAATAATTCCAGGAAACGATTGCTGACTTGGTGATTGACCTGGGGAAAGGAGGAGCGTATAAATGAAGCCGACCATGGATGCCCGTATTCAAGACCAGCCGATTTCACGATTGTGGACGGCGAACTATACCCGCGCCTGGGTGGCGAATTTCCTGCTTTTCTTCTCCTTCATGCTCATGACACCGCTTTTTCCGGTGTATCTGAGCAGAGAGTTCGGGGCGGATAAGGACACCATCGGCTGGGTGATGGCGGGGTACAGCATCACCGCAGTGCTGGCGCGCTTTGTGAGCGGGTATCTGGTGGATAGTTTTCCGCGCATGGTGGTGCTGGTGGTGAGTTACCTGCTGTTCACGGTGTGCACAGGGGCTTATCTTCTGGCGGGCAGCCTGCTGGCTTTTGCCGTGCTGCGCACGCTGCATGGCGCGCCTTTCGGCGCTACTACGGTGGCCAACAGCACCGTGGCGGTGGATTCGCTGCCCTTCAGCCGCCGCGCCGAGGGCATCGGTTACTACGGCCTGAGCAATAATGTAGCCTCGGCTCTGGCGCCCAGTGTGGGGCTGGCCATATACGGCGCGTGGGCGGATTTCGATGCGCTCATGTGGCTGGCGGTGGTGCTGGCCCTGGCGGGGCTGCTGGTCACCTACTCGACCCGCCTGCCGCGGCGGCCTCGTCCGCTGCCGCGCAAGCCCTTCAGTTTCCGCGGGCTGTTGCTCTGGAAGGGGTGGAGCCAGGGGCTTTCCACAGTGTGCTTTGCCTTTGCGTATGGCGTGATTTCCACCTATGTGGCGCTGTACAGCATTCAGGAACTGGGCATCACGCACGGCATGGGTCTGTTCTTCCTGCTGTTCTCCGTGGGGCTCATCACCTCGCGCCTCATCGGCAGCCGTACCCTGCGGCAGGGCAAGATAGTGCAGAATGCCGTGGTGGGAACGAGCCTGGGGCTGGTGGGGTATATGCTCTTTGCGGGAGTGCACGCCGAGTGGGCCCTGTATGTTTCCGCCCTCATCTGCGGCCTGGGCAATGGCCATTTCTTCCCCGCCGTGCAGAATATGTTCATCAACATGTGCTCGAAGGAGGAACGCGGCACGGCCAACTCGACCCTCTTTGTTTCATGGGATATCGGCGCTGGCCTCGGTACGCTGCTCGGTGGTGTGCTCTCCGAAGCCTTCGGCTTCGGCCCGGCCTTCTGGGTGGCCGCTCTGGTGAACCTTGCCGGTGCCGTATTGTTTCTGATGTATGGCTGCTACGCGTACCGCCGCGCGGTGCGCTGAAGCTGGTGAGGCCGGGCAAACAGAATTCCCAAAGGTAACTGGTATCAGCAAGTAAGGTAGTCACGCCCGGCATTATGTCATGGGGTGGTGGAAAATCGGAGTACGGGACTCAGTCCCGTAAATCATGGTGCGTTGAATCGGGACTAAAGTCCCGTTCTCCGACAGATATGCTCCCCGCCGATTGCCGATTTACCGACTCCTGCCCAGAGGAACATGAACGCCATGAGGCAGGTGCACCCGAACATGGGCTTAGCTGAGATAGTTGCGGATTTCGTTCAGCCGTTTCTCTGCCGTGGCGCGGCCTATGTTGTAGGTGGCGCGGAGAACGGCGGGGTCTTTGGTAAGCCGCTTGACGGGCAGGGGCTCGGTGGGGCGGATGACCAGGGCATTGCCGGCGGCTTCCTGGCGGTTCACATAGTCCCGCTGGGCGTTGTACATGAGGTGGCGCACCTCCATGGCCTGAATCAGCGCCGGATATTTGCGGTACAGGA
>JAZOTV010000139.1:0-22983 GCA_045657815.1 Akkermansia sp. | reverse complement strand
AGGTGAAGCCCGGCGACGTGGTGGTCATCCGCAACGAAGGCCCGAAGGGTGGCCCCGGCATGCAGGAAATGCTTGCCCCCACCAGCTACATCATGGGCAAGGGCCTGGGCAACTGCGTGGCCCTCATCACCGATGGCCGTTTCTCCGGAGCCACGCATGGCGCCTGCATCGGCCACGTGTCTCCCGTAGCTGCCGAGGGTGGTCTCATCGGCCTGCTCAAGGATGGCGATATCATCTCCATCGATATCCCCGCCCGCAGCATGAATGTGGAGCTGAGCGATGAGGAAATCGCTGCTCGCCGCGCTGTGTGGCAGCCCACCATGCAGGAAATCCCCAGCAAGTGGCTCAAGCGCTACCGCAAGCTGGCCACCAACGCCAGCAAGGGTGCTGTGCTCGCCTGATAATAACGACGAACCAGATTTATGAACGATACAAAACAGAACTTCATCGTCAAGTACTTCTCCGAGTTCGGAGTGCTTCGCGAGTGTGGTAAGAACTTCTGGCTGACGAACTTCATTCAGTTCTTCGACGGCCTGTCGTACTTCACGCTCATCATCGTATTCTCCCTGTTCCTGAACAAGTACTGCGGCTTCCGCGATGCCGATGCTCCGTACTGGGTGGGCATGTACACGCTGTTCGTGTCCCTCTTCGTGTTCGCAGTGGGTACCATCTGCGATATCATCGGCCTGCGCCGCACCTACCTCATCGGCTTCATCATGCTGATTGGTGGCCGTCTGGTGCTGGGCATGGGGGCTGATTTCGGTACTGAGATTCTGCAGCTCAGTCAGGATGATTCCCGCTACTTCGTGATGGCCGGTATCGGCATGATGTCCTTCGGTACGGCCTTCATGAGCCCCTGCATCACCACATCCATCCGCCGCTTCACCACGCTGCGTGCGCGTCCCACAGGTTTCAACTTCTACTACCTGTTCATGAACGTGGGCGCTCTGCTGGCCGGTTTCGCCATTGTGGACCCGCTGCTGGCCTGGAAGGGCGATATCGATGGCCTGCTGTGGGTAATCAACTTCGGTACTGCCTGCAACTGCATTGCCTTCGTGTTCACCCGCTTCATTGACGAGGATTTCTTTGCTGTGCCGGAGGAGCGCATCGTGAAGACGGAGAAGTCTGCCCAGCGTCCGCTGCAGCTCATTGCCCAGGTGGCCCGCGAGCGCGCTTTCCAGAAACTCATTGTGTTCCTGGTGCTCACACTTGGTGTGCGTCTGGTATTCACGCTGCAGTTCCTGGTGATGCCGCAGTATTACCTGCGCACCATTGGTGACGATTTCCAGCTGGGTTTCATGAACTCCCTGAATCCCTTTGTGATTATCTCGGGTCTTATCCTCATCATCCCGATTCTGAACAAGTTCTCCACGGTGAAGCTCATGATCACGGGTATGAGCATCTCTGCCTGCTCGCTTCTGCTCATGGCTGTGCCGCCGCAGACCTACTTCATCATCCCCGGTATCGAGACCATCGGCCAGGCCTATTTCGTGGCCATCTTCCTGCAGATTCTCATCTTCGCTTTCGGTGAGCTGCTGTTCAGCCCCCGCTTCTCCGAGTATGTGGCCCGTGTGGCTCCCAAGGACAAGGTGGCTTCCTACATGTCCCTTTCCGCTCTGCCCATGTTCATTGCCAAGCCGATCAACGGCGTGGTGGGCGGTCTGCTGGTGTCCTACCTCTGCTTTGATGGTATCGCCGCCAAGATGGATACCGGCCACATCGGTTTCTGGGATTCCCCTGAGTTCATGTGGACCATCTACCTCATCATGGCTCTTATTTCTCCGCTGGCCATTATCCTGACCAAGGACAGCTTCGTTTCCGATAACCCCGAGGAGACGACGGCTCACGAGACCGACGCCGAAAAGGACGAGGAAGAAAACACTGTAAACGCTAACGCCTGATTTCACACCATGTCTGATACTCAACACAAGACCGACTGGCTCCCCATCATCAAGGATATGTTCATCCTGGTGTGCATCATGGGTGCCCTGGGCTATGCCTGCAACCTGGCCATGAAGCCCTTTGAATCCGTGCAGGTGACTGACTCGCTCGTTTCCCTCATCCGCAAGGGTGGTGTGGTAGACGGCAAGGACGAAATCTTCCTCAAGGAGTTTGCCGAAGGTTGCCAGCTCCACAAGGATTTCGTGAACACCCCCGACAGCACGGGCCGTACCCCGCTCATGTGGGCTGTGTATACGAACTTCAACAAGCCTGAGCTTTCCCTGGCAAAGGATGCCGACCGCGCCTACTATGTGCAGGCTCTCCTTGATTCCCCCGGTATCAATGTTCACGCCAAGGACGAAGATGGTTTCACCGCGCTGCACTGGGCAGCCTGGAGCGGCATGCCGCACTCTGCTGCCATGCTCATCAAGGCCGGTCTGGATATCAACGAGAAGGAAGCCAACGGCTATACACCGCTCATGCTCGCAGCCCTGCGTGGTGACGATGCGGTGGTGAAGATTCTGCTGCAGCTTGGCGCTGATACCACCGCTGTGAACAATGAGGGCAAGACCGCCGCCCAGCTGGCCGACGAAAAGGGCGCCGCCTACGATAAGCGCCAGTCCGCTGTCTACTCCCTCATCTACGCCGCTGAGCGCTCCGAGGCTTACCACAAGACCCAGAAGCTCTTCAAGGATGCCGCTCCCGCAGCCGCTTCCATCGAGGACGTTCTGGCCGGGACGGATGCCCTCGTGAAGGCTGCTAAGGCTGAGGCTGCCGCCACTCCCGCCGAGGAGGAATAAAGCCTGCGGATACAGTTATCTGATAGCATTCCGGAAGGAGAGTCTGAAATGGCTCTCCTTCCGTTTTTTGTGTATGGGGTATCTGAAGCTCTGAAAATTTTGATTTGGCGTGGTCACAAATCAACCGGAGCACAGGGCCTCTGTCCCGAAGCTATAAGCAGTGAGGGCCTTCCGTCTGCACCCTGCGGGCTTCTGCAAGGTTATTCTGCGGAATTGATGAGCTTTTGAAGCTCGTTCATTTCCTGCATGAGCGGTGCGGCTTCCTGCCAGGAAATGCCGGGGGTGTTCACGCGGGAACGCAACTGGTCCACATGCGCTTTCAGGGCGGCCAGTGCAGCGTGGGAACAGGTGGTTTCCACCGTGGAGACAATGTCCGGAATATCCACTGGCATGAGCTCCATGCTGTGGAGCGCTGCAGATTGTTCCGGGGGGAGTTTCTGCAGAAACTCCTGCCAGGCTGAGGCATTGCCTGGCGGCGGCAGTACTTCCATGAAGCGTTGCAGTACCACACCGCCGGAAAGCCAGCGGATGGGCTCCTGCAGTTCCTCGATACGCTCCAGCAGCAGTGTCTGGGCTTCTGCGTTGACCGCGGCCAGGAATATGGTGTCGCGGATAGCGTTGTGCAGGGTGATGGGAACAACGCGGCGGTGGTCTTCCTGCATGGGTGACCCGGAGAATTCCTCCTCCTCTCCCGGGGCCCACTGCGGCTCGGCGGGTGCAGTCTGCGGGCTCTCCTTGCGGGTGCGGAGGATGCCCTCCACTGTTTCGCGGAGCCCCTCCAGGCCGGTATTGAGACGGGTGGCCAGGTCGGCTACGGCAACATCGCGCCGGTTACGGTCGGTGATTTCAGCGGCTAAATCCGCCATGCGGGGGATGAGTGCGGCGCGGGCATTGGCATCTCCCTGAATGAGAGCGAGCTCCTGGCCCACGCGTACCTCCAGATACGGGCGTGCGGTGTCGATGGCTTCGCGCAGGGCTTCCGGGCCGCTGCTGCCGATGAGGGAATCCGGGTCTTCACCGGGGGGCAGGCTGGCATGGTATACCTCCAGTCCGGCGGCTGCCAGCTTGCGGAAGGTCTTTTCGCTGGCCTTGATGCCGGCATTGTCTCCATCGTAGCAGAGAATGGCCTTTTTGGCGTATTTGCGGAGAATTTTTGCGTGTTCATCGGTGAACGCGGTGCCGAGACCGGCCACGGCGTTGCGGATATCTGCTTTCTCGTGGCAGGCAATCACATCCAGCTGGCCTTCGCACACCACTACGCACATGCCCGCCTTGCCGATGGGCCCGGTAGCCTTGTACAGACCGAACAGAAGCTCGCCCTTGTGGAAGGCGGCGGTGTCGGCCGTGTTCACATACTTGCGCGGGTCCTGGTCGGCACGGATGATGCGGCCGGAGAAGCCCACCACCTCGCCGCGCACGTTGTGAATGGGGAACATGAGGCGGTCGCGGAACACGGGGTAGAGCCCGCGCTGGCCGCGGCCCAGCAGGTAGGCCTCTGCCAGCAGGCGGTCATCCATGCTGCGGCTGCGCGCGAGCTGCTCCAGCTCGCGGAAATCAGGCGGGGCCCAGCCCAGCTGCCAGGCGCGGGCAATCTCGATGCCGACCCCGCGCTGCTTCAGGTACTCGCGCACGTGGGCAGCCCCGGCATCGCGGCAGAGTTTGCGGTGGTAGTAATCCCTGGCCAGGGTATTGGCCTCCACCACGCGGGCACGCATGCGGCGCAGGCGCGCCATCTCGGGGTTCTCCTCCTCCTCGATGACCGGAATACCGTTCATATCCGCCAGGCGGCGCAGGGCGGTGGGGTAATCGAGGTTCTCGAACATCATGATGAACTTGAGCGCATCGCCGCCCACGCCACAGCCGAAGCAGTGGAAGGTCTGGCGCGCCGGGTTCACATGAAAGGAGGGAGTCTTCTCGCTGTGGAAGGGGCAACAGGCTTTCCAGGAGTTGCCGGCGCGGCGCAGCTGCAGGTACTTGCCGAGGAGCTCTACAATATCTGCAGAGTCCTTGATGCGTGCCACGCATTCCTGGGTAATCCGTGCCATGGTGAGTTTCAGCCCTGGGTAAGACTGCGAAGGTGTGCTTCAAATCCGGGGTAGGAGGTGTTGATGCTGTGGCAGTTGTGCAGGGTGGTCTCGCCGTCGGCATTCAGGCCGGCCATCAGGAAACTCATGGCGATGCGGTGGTCGCCGTAGCAATCCATGGTAGCGCCGTGCAGCGGAGCACCGCCGGTGATTTCCATGCCATCCGGGTATTCCTCCACCTGGGCACCCATGGCGCGCAGATTGCCCACCACGGTGGTAATGCGGTCGCTTTCCTTCACGCGCAGCTCGGCAGCGTTGCGGATCCGGGTGGTGCCTTCGGCAAAGGCGGCGGCCACGGCCAGCACGGGAATCTCATCGATGAGATTCGGAATTTCCGGCTTCAGTACCTCGGTGGCCACCAGCTTCTGCGGGGTGCGCACGGTGATGTCGCCGTAGGGTTCACCGCCTTCGGTGCGGTTGGTGATGGTGATATCCGCGCCCATGCGGCGCAGCACGGTGATGACGGCATCTCGCGTGGGGTTCAGCCCCACATTGAGAAGGGTGATCTCGCTGCCCGGCACAATGGAGGCAGCCACCAGCCAGAATGCAGCGCTGGAGATATCGCCCGGCACGGTGATGTCCCTGTTCTGCGGCATCACGGGGCCTTCAACGGAGATGTCAAGGCCATCCTCCGAGACGGTGCAGGGGATGGCGAAGTGCTCGAACAGGCGCTCCGTGTGGTCGCGGGTGATGGCGGGCTGGTGCACCGAGGTGCGGCCCTCTGCCAGCATGCCGGCCAGCAGCACGGCGCTTTTCACCTGGGCGCTGGCCATGGGCAGGTCATAGTGAATCGGGCGCACGGTGCCGCCCTCTATTTCGAGCGGGGCGCAGCCGGGTTTTTCACCGCAGGCGGTGATGCGGGCGCCCATGGAGGCCAGCGGGTCGATGATTCGCTTCATGGGGCGCGAGCTCAGCGAGGCATCGCCAAACATGCGGCTGCGGAAAGGCAGGGCGGCCAGCACGCCGGCCATGAGGCGCATGCCGGTGCCGCTGTTGCCGCAGTCTATATCATGGGCCGGGGCGGTGGGCTGCATGCTGGTGCCGGTGAGGGTGAAATTCTGCTCACAGTCGCCGGGCGTGACTCCGGCGCCCAGCTGCTGCATGGCGCGCAGGGTGTTGATGCAGTCCTCGCTGCAGAGGTAGTTGCGGACCTGCATGGAGCCGGTGCCCAGTGCGCCCAGAATGGCCACGCGGTGGGAGATACTTTTATCACCCGGCACAGTGATGGTGCCGCGCAGTCCAAGCGCAGCCCGTGAAACAGTAATGCTGTTACTTGACATGAATCTGGATATGTTGCTTGCGGTGCGCTTCCTTGATGAGCGTGTCGAAGAAGGTATTGACCCCCAGCTCTCGCTGGGCGCTGATGATGGCGGTACGCAGAGTCTCCCGGCACTCATCCAGCGAGGGGGTGTAGGCCGGGGTAATAGGGCCGGCCAGAATTACATGCCAGCCCCACTGGCTTTCTGCCAGAGTTGGGGTGCCGGCAGGCAGTGCGTTCTCCCCGAAAAGATTCAACTCTGGCAGGGGAAGCAGGGCATCATCATACACCGTGCCCAGGTTGCCGCCTCTGCTGGCGGTGGCTTCATCCTCGCTCACCTCTGCGGCCAGGTCGGCAAATCCCTCTCCGCCATCCAGGCGACTCATGACCAGTTCTGCTGCGCGGCGGGCATCTGCTGCACTGCGGTTCAGGGATGCTATGAAAATATGCTTCACCGGGCGGCTGGCCGGAATGGTCATTTCCTCCTTGTGCTGCTTGTAATGCGCCATGATGGCGGCGTTGTCCACCTGGGTGTGGGGCTCCAGGTTGCGGTCCAGCAGGGCAAGCTGCATCTGGCGGGCTTCCAGCTTGTCTGTGAACTGGCGGCGGGTATAGCCCTGCGTGGCGAGCTGCTGTTCGAATTCTGCCGGGCTGCCGGCGCGAGATTCAAGGCCGGCCACTTCGTGCTCAGCCGCAGACCGATTGTGCTTCAGCTGGTTATCATTGTAGCGGGTGCGCATGCGGAGCAGGGAACTACGCACCATGTCCATGGCCATGCTGGTGTTGGTCTTTTCTCGTCCGGAAATGGCTTCCTGTTCTGCTTTGTGGCGGGCCAGCTGCGCGTGGGAAATGCGTTCTCCATAGACCACCACGGCGGCTTCTGCTGCCTTCTTGTCCTTGTGCAGAAAGCCGTACATGGGCCCGTGCAGCAGCCAGAGATCGAGGCACATGTAACCAAGTGTCGAGCCTATGATTGCCGCCTTTACCACATAGATTTTAGCAGATGTCCACTTCACGTGTTCATTTTACGTTTAACGGCTCGCTTTTGCAAACAAAAAGCATGTCCGTATGAGCAGCCCGGGGTGTTTTTTTCACTCCGGGATTGCCAATGCGGCGGATTTGTGCTAAGCTGCCGCGCGTTATGGCAAATACTTCCCTTACCCCTGAACTGGCAAAGCTGGCCGGTGAGCTGGCAGCAGCATTTGCAAGCAGCCAGAAAGTTGTGGCCGCCAAGGCCCGCATTGGTCTTTTCTACCAGAACCCGGAAGCCACCGATCTTTTCCGCAAGGTGAGCGAATACGGCGAAACCCTGCGCAACAAGCACATGGAAGGCATGCCTCCTTCTGAGGAGGAGCTGAGCAAGTTTGACCAGCTGCGCTCCGCTGTGGTGGAGAATGAGCTGTGCAAGGGGTTCCTGGAATCCCGCCAGCTGCTGGATGATATGCTCTCCGTTGTGAATCAGTACCTCTGCCTGGCTATCGAGAAGGGCGCTGCTCCCAGCGATGAAGAGGTGGCCGATGCCATGAACCAGCAGATGAGCGCCTGCTCCTGCGGCGGTGGCTGCCATGGCGATTGCGGTGACTGCGACAATGAATCCTGCGGCAAGCATGAATGCAAGTGCGGCAAGGGCGATGACTGCTGTGGCAACCACGGTGATGGCGAGTGCTGCGGCAATCATGGCGAAGGCCACGAATGCAAGTGCGGCAAGCACTGATTTGTGCCTATGTTCCGCTGGGTGAAAACACGCGCATTTTTCTTTGCCGTGGTGCTGCTGGTGGCGGCATTCATGGCCTGGAAGGGTGCGTACACCTGGCGGGTTGATTTTGAATTCCCCTGGTGGGGGTACGCCGCTGTTGCGTTGCCACTGCTGGGGATGGCGGGCATGTATCTGGCCCGCCGTCTGAGGAAGGATGTACTGCCCCGGACCCGGACGCTGTGGGTGGTACTCCTTCTCTCTTTTGCGGTAGACAGCGTGTGCAACCTGTTTGCCTACGATGCCCCCTGGCAGCTGCATGTCTCCGTACTCATGACCATGGGATTCATGCTCATGCTCTGGGCCGTGCTGCGCGCGGGCGCCATTGCATTCTGGGTGCTTTTCCTGGTGCTGGAGATTATGCAGATATGCGGGTACATGCAGTATGGCTCCCGCATTAACTCCCTGGTGGTGGCTGAAACCATAGAGGCTTCCTGGGAGGAGGCTCTGGCATATATGACCCCCATTAATCTGGGAATGCTGGCGCTTTCCTTTGTTCTGTCTCTGCTGTTCTGCTGGGGGCTGCGTCGCACGCTGTGCCGCCAGCAGAGTCTGGCTATGTTCAATGCTGCCTGCCTGTTCGGGGGGGCTTCTCTTCTTTTTGGCCTTTGTGTACCGCCCAATAAGCAGAAACAGGACTTTTACTGGCCTCTGCCGGAGATTCCGCTGCTGTATAGCGCGGCCAGCGAAGCCTTCACCATCAACGAGGCGACTATCAATCAGGTGGAGAGCCTGAGCTCACCTGCGGAGGAGCCCAGCTGCCTGCATTCCCTGCGCGGCGGCGAGGGTGTGGTGCTGGTGGTCCATGTGGGCGAGAGTATACGCGCAGACCGCATGAGCCTCAATGGATATGAGCGGGATACAACTCCCTGGCTGCGGCAGCAGAAACGCCTTATCAACTTCCCAAGCTGTATTTCCAGCGCATGTGATACCTGTCAGGCGCAGATCGCGCTGCTGACCAATGCCCGCCGAGATATCTGGGAGACCCGCCCTGAAATGCAGCCCACCACTGGCTCTGTGCTGGATTTGTTCACGGCCAATGGGTTTGAAATGTATTCCTTTTTTGGGCGACGCTGTGCGCAGAAACTTAAATATGACCGCGTTGTGCTGGTGCTGAGCCGTCGCTCGCGCCAGAAGTTCAATGCTCCCGGCAGCCCTTGGACCTCTGTGCCGCAGATGCAGGATGTGCTGAAAAATACCCCGTCCGGGCAGAATCTGCTTTTCTTTGTGAATAACGAGGGCAGTCATACTCCCTTTGAGCATTATGACCGCCAGAATACGCCTTTTACCCCGGCTGCATCCCACTTCCAGAACCCCGCCTCCCAGGCGGTGGAGGTGAACAATGCATACGATAGCACCATTCACTATACCGATGAATATTTCCGCCGCGTGGCAGAGCTGCTGGGCGACCGTCCCTTTGTCTATCTGTATGTGAGCGATCATGGCGAATACCTGGGGCATGATGGTATGTGGGGACGCGCTGCGCTGGGTGAGAAGCATGTTTCCTACCACTCCACGAGTGGCTGCCGCGTGGGTATGTTTGTGCTGTATAATGAAGCTTTTGAGAAGCTGAACCCGCAATTTGCCGCCAGGCTGCAGCAGATGCGCCGGAATTCTCAGCTTACTGTGGCGCATGAGCATCTATTCCATACGCTTCTGGGCCTTTTCAATCTGGAGACCAAGTATTACAACCCTTTGCTGGATCTGTGTTCTCCCCAGGTGCAGGCCTATGATGGACCAACCCCCTGATTTTTCCTATGAACGCCGTTTATTTTCTTCTGACAGCCCTTCTCGGGCTGGGAACCGGTGCCTTGGTCGGGTATCTGGTTGCAGTTCTGCGCCGTCGCGAGCAGGATGCTCAGCTGCTTACTCTGCAGCAGCAGAACGATTTTCTGCAGCAGATGATGATTGCTGAGGAAAACCGCTGGAAGGAGCGCCAGCAACAGCAGGAAGAACGCTTTGAGCAGCTCTCACGTCGCGTGCTTGACCAGAATACTGCCCAGCTTAAAGCCAGCAGCCTGGAGCAGTTCGGCCACGTTCTTCAGCCCCTCAAGGAGCAGCTGGAGGGGCTTCGTAAATCTGTTACTGAGACCAATAGTGGTAATGCTTCTGCCCGCAGCAGCATCGAAACGCTTGTAAAGCAGCTCATGGAGCGGGCGGACGGTATCAGTAAGGATGCCAGCAACCTGACCCGCGCTCTGAAGGGGGATTCCAAGGTTCAGGGCGACTGGGGGGAGATGATGCTTTCCCGCCTGCTCGAAGGCAGCGGCCTGCGCCCGGGCGAGGAGTTCTGCACGCAGCGCTCCTTCAAAGATAAGAAAGGCAATGATTTCCGCCCGGACGTCGTGGTGAATCTGCCGGAAAATCGTACGATTGTCATTGATTCCAAAGTGTCACTTTCTGATTATACGCGCTGGGTGGCAATGGATGCCGATACTCCCGAGGCTGAACGCAAGGCAGCGCTCAAGGCGCATGTGGATTCAGTGCGGAAACATATCTCGGAGCTGACCGCAAAGGACTATGTATCCATTGTTCCTGGCTCCATCGGACATGTGCTCATGTTCATGCCGAATGAAGCGGCCTATATTGCCGCAGTTCAGGCTCAGCCCGAACTGGTGCGCGAGGCCTACTCTCGCGGTGTGCTTCTTATCAGCCCCACAAACCTGCTCATGGCTCTTCAGCTGGCTTATAATCTGTGGCAGAAGGAACGCCAGTCACGCGATGTTAAAAAAATCATCTCTCAGGCTGAATCCATGTATAAAAAGTGCCTCACTGTAAGCCAGGGTATGGATAAAATCAAGCGCGCCATTGATACCCTGGGCAATGCCTACACCCAGGTGGAGGGGCAGTTCCGCAGTGGCAGGGGAAGTCTCTGCCGCCAGGTGGATTTGCTCTGCGAATTCGGCCTTACCCCGAACCAACGCATGAAGCTGGAATCTGCCGAGGATACCACCGCTGCGGACGAATAGTCCGTGTGCATGAATTTGCAGTCCAAGCCGATTTTTTCTTGCCAAAACACCGGAAAAGCGTTAGCCTGAGGTCACAGGTTGCCTGTTAGATGTAATACGCAGCCTCGGGATAACCCAGGTTTTCAGGATTATGAACATATATCTGGATTGGCAGTTCCGCTCTACTTCCATGCTCACTCTGCTGGTAGCGCTCGCGTGTATTGTTTGCGCATTTGTGTTGCCGGATTCATTCGGCGATAAAAACAGTCCCATTGAAAATGTGCAGATGCTCATTGTGGCTATTGGTCTGTATGTGACCTATACAGCCCGCGCCCGTGGCCCGCTGTATGTGTTCGCTACTCTCTGTATGTTTTTCATACTGGCCCGAGAGGTGAATTACGGGCGCACGCTTTTCATCTTTGCCGATCCGGAGAATGCCAATCTCTATCCGAAATGGAAGGATATGGAATATGGCTGGGTGGCGCATATCTGCGTGGGGCTCTATATGCTTTGGTTGCTGGTGTATTTCTTCTGGCGCAAGGTGTGGAAGCAGGCTCTGAATGTGCTGAAGACTGAGCGTATTCCTGCCTGGGAGCTGGTGCTGGCCATTGGCGGCATGTTAACCGGAGTGCTTTTTGAATCCCTGCACAATTGCTTGAACGAGGAGCTGGGCGAGGTTGTTCTCTATGTGAGCGGAGTGTGCATTCTGTATCTTTATTCCCGTAGCAAGACGCGCAAGGTCTTATGCTGAGTGCTTCGATTATTCCCGATATTCATCATCCGCTTTTTGCGGAGTGGTGGGAGTTGTATGAAGCGGCGTTTCCGGTAACGGAACGCCGCTCTGTGTATCTGCATGCCAAGGCTTTGGAAGCCCCGGCATTTCGCTGCCTGTACCTGCAGGATTCTGCCGGTTTTGCCGGAATCATGGCATATTGGCAGTGGCAGAATATGATGTTTCTGGAGCATCTGGCCATTGTCGCGGCGCGTCGGGGGCAGGGGCTGGGGCATCAGGCCTTATACATGCTTCAAGGCAGAGTGATACTGGAAATTGAGCCCGTTGTGGACGTGCAGACAGCCCGCCGTCTGGCTTTCTATGAATCATGTGGTTTCAACCGGCTGCCACATCCGCATGTGCAGCTGCCATACCAGGCCGGCCAGCCGGATATACCGCTCTGGTTGTTGAGCCGTCCTCGTGTATCTGATGCGGAAGTGCAGGCCTTTGAACGTGAATATCTCCTCGGCCCTATGCAATATCGTGACATTGCTGGGTAATAACCTTTTTTTTGAACAGATAACAACTATTGAACATCCAATATATGATGAATGCAAAGGAAGTGAAAGATCCTGTCTGGTGGCGTCTGGGATGGGTGCCCTGTATAGTGCTGGTGCTGGCAGCAGCTGCCGCAGATTTGTGTTTTCCTGTGCTGCAGATGGGCATGCGCTATATGGGAGCCGGGGCAGGGCTGGGAGTGCTGCTGTTCATGACCGCGCTGCTGCTGCTGCGCCGTGATTTCACCCGCCGGGAGCAGGTGTTTCTGGTGTTGCTCGCCATTATAGCTGCGGTTGGTCTGCTGGTATGTGGTGCTGCGGTCGGCTGGCTTATGGCCCTCACGCTTCCTTTCCTTGTCATTATGATCTGCCCGGGCAGGCATGTTCCGCTGGAGGCGGGCGTGGAGTATCGCGGCTGGCTGGGATATTGGAAAGGCCATCGTGATATGGCGAAGATGGATTTCCTGCGCAAGATTCTGCCCACGCTTATCAGCGTTGTGGTGGGTGTGGTGTGTTTCATTGCCTTCCTCTGCATTTTTGCCAGCGGGAATCCGGTTGTCCAGATGGTATGGGAGTGGATTGTGCTGTGGTGGAACCGTATCATGTCTTATCTCCAGATAACGGAGGATTTCTGGGTGCATGCCATTATCTGGTTGCTGGGCATTCTTGCCTTCGGCATCTTTACTGTGCAGCGCCCCTTGAATACGCGTCGCGTTCAGCCCGCCCCGTCTCCTGCTGAGGAGCCCACAGTCAATAGCATGCTGCCTCATTTGCCCCTCATGGTTCTGCTGGGGGTGAATCTGGCATTCCTCATTACTACGGCCACAGATGTGGCGTTCCTCTGGTTCCGGCGCGTTCCGGAGGGTATTTCCCAGACTGATTATCTGTATGAGGGAGCTGAATCCATTGTCTGGGCTGCAGTGCTGGCCGCTGTGCTGCTCATCTATTTCTTCCGCCGCCGTGGCAGCGTGCGCCGCACCGTGCTGGCCAGGGGCCTGGGATATCTGCTGCTGGTGCAGACCCTGTTGCTTGCCGTCAGCGTGTATGTGCGTTTGTTCAATCAGATTCAGCAGTACGCATTTACGCCGCGTCGTATTCTGGCTGCAGAGTTCCTGCTGCTCGGGGTGGCCGGTCTCGTCATCCTGTTCTGCTATATGGTCAGCAGCGGAGGCTTTCTCCGCCATGTCCGCATGTGTGTGGCCACGATGGGGCTTCTGGGGCTCAGTTTTACCGTCAATCCGCCCGCAGCGCTGTCTGGTGATCTGAATATGCGACTGGCGGCATCGCATCCGGCCTGGTCATTCACGCTGGGGGATTTCAACCATAGCTGTTTCAAGCTGGAAGATAACCTGTGTTTTGCCTTGTACGTGTATGAACAGACAAAGGGGCATCCGAAGCCTGAGGACCCTGATTCTGTGGAGGTCTGGCAGGGCCGTCGTGAGTCCTTTGCGCATCGCCTGCGCCGGGCTGCTCTCGGGCTGGAGGAGCGCAGCCGGTACTGGACCCTGTTCACCCTGCGGGATTACTGGGACCGCCGCGCTGCAGAGCATATCCTGGGCCGCCCGATTACAGCAGCCCCGGTGGAGCCGCTTCACTGAACTTGACAGCAGCTGCCCTGCGGTGTATCATGCCTTTGTATGAAGCGCATCGGTATCTATGCGGGCAGTTTTGACCCGCCTACCTTGGGACACCTCTGGATGATTCAGCAGGGCGCCAGTCTCTTTGATGAACTGGTGGTGGTGCTGGGCGTGAACCCGGATAAGAAGGGCTTTCTGAGTGAGGCCCAGCGCATGGATGCGCTTCGCGGCATGCTGGCAGGCGGGCCTCCCAATGTGCGTGTTGAGAAGATGAGTGGCGGTTTTCTGGTAGAATATGCCCGGCGCCTGGGTGCCACGCATCTGTTGCGCGGCATCCGCAATACGGTGGATTTTGAGTACGAGAAATCCATGGATCGAATGAACGCCCGCATGGAGCCGGCTCTGCAGACGGTGTATCTCATGCCGCCCCCTGAGCTGGAGGCCGTTTCCTCATCCTTTGTGCGTGGATTTGTAGGGGTACAGGGCTGGCAGCGCTGGGTGCGCGAGTGTGTGCCGGTCAATGTGTTCAATATCATCGCCAGCATGAATAAGTAACCATGATATACTGGGATAACAACGCCACTACCCCACTGGCTCCGGAGGTGCTGGAGGCTATGCTGCCGTACCTGCGTGAGAATTTTTACAATCCCTCTGCCGCGTATGCCGCTGGCAGGCAAGTGCGCAAGGCTATCGATACAGCCCGCGAGCACGTAGCTGCCCTTGTGGGGGCTGATGCTTCTGAAATTATCTTTACCTCCGGCGGCACAGAGGCATCCAATGCCGCTCTGGCGCAGTTCAGTAACGTGCTGACCCTGGCTACGGAGCATCCTGCCACGCTGAGAACTGCGCGTGGCGAGGCTGCTCCGGTGCTGGCAAATGGACAGGCGGATGTGCCGGAATGGCGCGAGCTGCTTCCCGGGCACGATGGCGTGAGTTTCGCCTGGGCCAATCATGAGACCGGCGTGATTCAGCCGGTGCGCTCCCTGGCACATGCGGCGCAGCAGGCTGGTGCACGGGTGCATGTGGATCTGGTGCAGGCCGCAGGCAAGCTGCCTATTGCTCTGCACGATTACGCTGTGGATTATGCGTCCCTGTCAGCCCATAAATTGCATGGACCGAAGGGTGTGGGCGCTCTCTATGTCCGCATGGGAACTCCTTGCGAACCTTTCCTGACTGGCGGCGCTCAGGAGGACTACCGCCGTGCCGGCACGGAGAATGTGGCGGGTATCATTGGCTTCGGCAAGGCTGCGGAGCTCGCTCTGCAGGCTGCAGAGACCTATGCTTCGCTAGCCGCCTTGCGCGATCGCTTTGTCAATACCCTTACGGCAGAGGGAATCGAGGTGTGTATAAACGGCGGGGCTGCTCCTCGTCTGCCTCACGTGCTGAACATGCGTGTGCCGGGTGTTTCTGCGGAATCTCTCTTCCTTCTGCTGGAGCCCGCGGGCCTTCTCTGCTCTACGGGGTCTGCCTGTACCAGTGCGGAGCCGCATCCCAGCCACGTGTTGCTGGCCATGGGTCTGCCGGATAAGCAGGTGCGTGAGTCACTGCGTTTCTCGCTTTCCCGTTACTCCACTCCGGAAGAGGTGGATGCTGCCGCAGCGATTTTTGTGGCAGCGCTCCGCAAGGTCCGATCCGTCCAGTCCTCTGTAACCGGGCCGGTGATGGTTTACCGTTAATGATTTCCATTATGCTTGCTCGTGTAGTGACTATTGCCGGTTATTGTCTCATAGGCTCGTATGTACTGCGCAGCGTATTGCGCATGATTCAGGGGGAGCTGATGTGGGGAGGAATCGTTCTTGCCATATCGATTGTGGCGCTGGTTATCTGGTGGCGCAGCCGCCGAGTCATTGCCTGGGGAAAAATCATGCTGCAGGCGACGGTGAAGGGATATGAGCCTGAGTCCGCCCGCAAACTGGTGGCACAGATGAGTGAGGCGGACAGGAAGGAATTCGCTGCTAGTACGGAACTGCTCTACCTCGCGCTCATGGAGGGAAATACCAGAGGCGCGGAGCTGCTGCTGGAGCTGGGAATGGATGTGAATGCCCATCTGCCTGCCTATTTCAGTGAGACCACGGTGCTGCAGACTTTCTGCCTGGGGCCTGAGCCGCATATGGAGGCTATCCGTTTTCTGCTGGCTCACGGGGCAAAAGCTGATGCAGGGCAGGCTTTCCCCCCTATGATTGATGCGCTGGCCTGGGGCAATGAGGAGCTGGTGCAGCTGTTGCTTCAACATGGGGCGACTCCCGGCGGTATGGGCTCAGAAATCAATCCTTCCGGCAATACGCCTCTGCATACGGTCTGTTCCGGTCGCGACAGTAAAGACAGGAATCTGCGTCTGGAGCGTATAAAGGCTCTACTGCAGGCTGGAGCAGATGTCAATGCTTTGACCACGGCGGGGCATACGCCCCTGGATGTGGCAATGGAGCAGAAGTGCGACGAGGAGAAGCCATTAGATGCGGACAATGATGCATTGCCCATTCAGGAGGAGGTGTTAAGCCTGCTGAGGGAGCACGGGGCTCTGCGTGGGTGTCAGCTGCGGTGCCCGCGTCCTCATTTCTGTGCTCGCGTGCTGCTGGCTAATCAGCTGCCGGATGCCGCCCTGTTGCGGGATTTCTGCAAGGCAGAGCCCACGGCTCAGGTGCATGCAGTGAATCATGCCTGGAGGGGCGAAGGCCTGGGCGGACTGGTGGATGAAGCGGCCATGTCCGATGAGGAGAAGCGCGCGGCTCTGGCTCATACCTGTTATGTTGAAATAGCGCTGGAGGAGCAGGGTGTCGTGCCCAGCGAACTGGCCTACCGTTTTGCCCGGCTTATCGGCTCCGTATCGAAGGCTGAAGGATGCGTGGGGGTGGATTTTGGACGCACGGTGTTCTCTGCAGCCTATGCTCCCGGATTAGAGGAGGCACCGGAAGCGGTGCTTTGTCTGCTGGTGCAGGGAAGAGAGGTGGCGCAGGAGCAGGGAGAATGCCTGATGACAGAGGGACTCGAGGATCTCGGTTTCCTCGAGGTTCGGTATATGGATGACCGGAAGGGTATGTCTGTGGGCGTGGTTCAGCAGTTGGTTCTGCCCATGCTGCTGGAGATGGGAGCATGTCTGGAGCACGGACACCGCGCCTTTATTGCTCCGGATTTCTCTCTTGTTGCTACTTGTGAGCCTCTTGGCCCCGGTGGGCAGGTGGTTCTTTGCCTTCGTCCTGACCGCACGCATTATCGCGACTGATGTCTATACCCCAGGCCGTATATTGCAGAGAGATAATTGACATGAAGCCGCTACGCCGATGTCTGAGGGGAGCTCCTCTGTTCCTGCCACTGGTGGCGGTGTGCGGTGCCATTCCCGGTTCCGGGTGGTTGCTGCTTTCTGTATCAGCTGTACTGGTGTCGCTGTGCTGCCGTTTGTGGAGAATCGCGCTCTGTACCTTGCTGTGTGCCCTGGTGGCAGGCCTTCATACCATGCGGTTGAACGAGCGGGCTCGAGATTTCAACGAGCATGCAGAGCAGAACAGCGTGGTGGAGCTGTGCGGCACTGTAGAACGCTCATTGACCCGGGGCTGTGTACTTAATACCGGTTGGGGTGGAGTGCGCGTGGTGCTGCGCGGTCATACTCCGTATACACCGGGGGATGTGGTGAAAATCCGCGCTCAATGGCTGCCGCCGGGCAATCCGGTGGTGCCGGGTGTGTTTGATTCGCAAGCCTGGCAGCGCGGGCAGGGTATTGTGGCGGCTCTGCATTTTATTGAGGGAGAAAAACTTTGTAAGCCGATTTCTTTTCGCACCGTGCAGCATTGGGGACTTTGTATCCGGGAGCAACTGGCCGGCCGGCTCAAGCCTCCCGGCACGGAGAATGACCCCGCCCGGCAGGTGCTCTGCGCACTGTTACTGGGGGATAAGAGTGGAGCTGAACCGGATACGATGGAGGGATTCCGCAGGGGCGGCTGTCTGCATGCTTTTGCGGTAAGTGGCCTTCATGTCGGGCTGGTGTCGGGTATTTTCTGGATGCTCCTGCGCAGTATGCGCGTGCGTCCGGTCATCATCCGCCCCTTGCTGCTGCTCTCCGTCGGAACCTATGTGCTCCTGACGGGGTGTGCAGTCCCTGCCATACGGGCGTATCTGATGCTGGCAGTCGTGCTGATGGGCTATATTCTGCGCCGGCGTGTCAGCCTTCTGAACACCTGGTGCTTTGCCGCCCTTCTGCTGCTGGTGATTAATCCGTTCCATCTGTGGAACGCGGGCTTTATCCTCTCTTTTTCGGTGTATGGAGCCATTTGTCTGGCCGTGCATTTGTGCATGCAGGAAAGCCCATGGTTCGGGCCTGATTCTTATATTCCGGTTTCGTTGCGGACCCGCTGGGAAATGCGTTGGAGCAATGCAGAACTTGCAGTGCGTGGGGCAATCATTGTATCGCTGAGCGCCTGGCTGGTTGCGGTTCCCATTACTGTGAGCTTCTTTCATTCAGCAAATACCTCCAGTTTCCTGACGAATATAGCCATAACGCCTATTCTGCCGGTGGTGATGTTTCTTGGGTTGCTGCATCTCTGCCTGGCCGGTATACCCTGGGTCGGCTGGTGCACCGGCTGGCTGGCGCAGAAATCTGCCGTTGTGCTACTGGCTGTTGCTGGGTGGTTTGGAGAGCTGCCGTATGCGTATCTGCCTGCCCGGGAGCCTGCGCCCCTGTATTCGCTGGCGGTGCAGGGAACCGGCTATGGCCGCAGCTTTACCATGCTGGGTAATCATGGTCTGCTGGTGGATTGCGGCAGCGAAACTGTGGCTGCGCAGAAAACTGTACCCACTTTATTTCATGCAGGTTATACGCCGGCAGCCTTGTTGCTGACCACTAACCGCCTGCGTGAGGGCGGCGGCGCTGCCTGCCTGACGCGGCAGTGGCCGGACCTTCCGATTATCCGCGCAGAGGAACTGCCAGCAGAAGGGGTAGTGCTGGAAACTCAGGCCGGGCGCTATACCATTTACCCCGCATCGGTTGGTGAACCGGCGGGGCAGCCGCCCCTGGTGCTGTGGGAGAGCCCTGCCGGGCGTGTGCTTTACGTTGGCCATGTGTCCTATGCGGCCTACCAGCCGTTCTCCGGTCTGAATCCGGATATCGTGGTGTTGGGGAGCCATGCGCGGCAGCCGGTGCAGCGCTGTGATGTATCGGCTGCGCGTCTGCTGCTGCTGCCCGGTGTGCAAGACCCTGGTGCTCTGGGCCAGGAGGAATATGTGCAACTGCTCCTTCCCGGGAAAACAGACCTCCCGGAGAGCAGTGAGTCTCCCCGGGAGGTTGAGTAGTTTCTGGACGATGTTTATTTCTTCTCTGCCAGCCCGAAAACGATGAATATGAGGGCGGAGAGTCCCATGACGAACGGATAGAAGAGATAGGGAATGATGGCAAAGGCGGTGATGCCGGCCAGTGTTGAACCCATGAGCAGCTGGGCGCCGTAAGGAATCAGCCCCTGAATGACGCAGGAGGCCGTATCCAGCAGGCTGGCTGCACGGGCAGGGGAAATGCCATACTTCTGGGATACGGAGCGGGCGATATCACCCACGGCTACGATAGCCACGGTGTTGTTGGCTGTACAGAAGTTGGCCAGCGCTGCCATGAGCGCGACGCTGAGTTCAGCACCGCGGCGTTCGTGAATATGGGCGGTGAGGTGGCGGATGATATAGGCCAGACCACCATTATAACGGATGAGCTCCAGCATGCCGGCTGCCAGCAGCGTAACGATGATGAGCTCGCCCATGCCGGTCATGCCGACTCCCATGGCGCTTACCCACTCCATCGGCTTGTACGCAGAATCTACCAGCGCTACAATACCTGTGGAGAGAATACCCAGAATGAGAACTTTCATCACATTGATGCCGCAGAGCGCGGTGCCCAGTACCAGCAGGTACGGAAGAACCTTGAGCCATTCGGCATTCTGCGGTACCTCCACCGGTGCCAGATGCCAGCCCAGTGCCACATAGGCCAGCAGCACCAGAATGGCCGCAGGAAGAACAATGCAGAAATTGGCGCGGAATTTATCGCGCATAGCGCAACCCTGGGTACGGGTGGCTGCGATGGTGGTGTCGGAGATGAAGGAAAGGTTGTCGCCGAAGAAGGCGCCACCGATGACACCACCGGCCATGAGTGCCAGGTTGGCACCGGCCTTATCTGCTAACCCGACGGCTACCGGCATGAGGGCTACGATGGTGCCCACCGAGGTGCCGATGGAAAGGGAAATGATGCAGGCGGCCAGGAAAACACCGGCCAGTACCATATTGGCCGGAAGCAGGGAGAGCGTGAGGTTCACCGTAGCATCTACCGAGCCGATGTATTTGGCGGACTGGGCAAATGCGCCGGCCAGCACGAAAATCCACACCATCATCATGATGTTGCTGTGGGCGGCGCCTCGGGAGAATCGCTCAATGCGTTCGCTGAAGCTCTGCGGCTTGCACACAACAAAGGCCCATGTGCATGCAGCCATGAAAGCTACGGTAACCGGCATCTTGTAGAAGTCTCCCACAATCACGGAGGTGGTGACATACAACAGGAAAAATACGGCCAGGGGACTGAGAATCCACAGCCCGCGGCTGTGGGTAAGGCAGGGGATTTCGGTGGGTGTTTCGTTATTCACGGTGCGCGAGTATAAATGTTGGATGCCAGAGTTTACCAGTATGCCGGACGAATGTCAAAGAAAACCGCGCTTCCATTCAGGCATGGAAGCGCGGTTTCGTGAAAATGAAGCAGCTTTTTTTACTCGGCCCAGGTGAGCACCACCTTGCCGGACTGACCGGAGGCCATGACCTCGAAGCCCTTCTTGAAGTCGGTGTAGTGCATGCGGTGGGTGATGATGGGGGAAACATCCAGACCGCTGCGCAGCATGGCATCCATCTTCTGCCAGGTGCCGTACATTTCGCGACCGTAGATACCCTTCATCTTGAGTCCCTTCCAAACGAAGGTGTTCCAGTCGATGCCGGAGCCGCCGGGCTGAATGCCGAGCAGGGAGATATTGGCGCCGTATGCGGAGTGCGTGATGATGTCCTTGAGGCAGGCGGGGGCACCGCTCATTTCAAGGCACACGCCGTAACCCTCGGAAATCTCGAGCTCCTCGCGGGCTGCGGCAATGCTGTCATTGAGCACGTTCACCGTGCGGTCAGCACCCATGGTTTTAGCGAGGTTGAGCTTGTAGTCGCTCACATCGGTGATGGTGACAGTGCGGGCACCAGCCTTCTTGCACACGGCGGCAGCCATGGAACCGATAAGACCGGCACCGGTGATGAGCACATCCTCACCCACGAGATCCCAGGAGAGGGCGGTGTGGGTGGCGTTGCCCAGCGGGTCCAGAATGGAAGCAATCTCCATGGGCATATCCTTGTGGATGCGGATGACATTGCTCTGGGGAATGGAAAGGTATTCGGCAAAGCAGCCGGCGCGGTTTACGCCCACGCCCTGCGTGTTCGGGCAGAGGTGGAAGAGGCCCTTGCGGCAGTTGCGGCAGTGGCCGCATACGATATGACCCTCACCGGAAACCACGTCGCCCGGCTTGTACTCGGTCACGGCAGAGCCCACACGCTCGATAACACCACAGAATTCATGACCCACATGCATACCCACTGGAATGGTCTGCTGGGCCCAGGCGTCCCAGTTCCAGATGTGCAGGTCTGTGCCGCAGATTGCGGTCTTGTAAATCTTGATAAGTACATCATTTGCACCGACTTCAGGCATCGGCACTTCCATCAGCTCCAGACCGGGGCCGGCTACAGTTTTGACGAGGGCTTTCATTTCGGGGCAGAACTATACTCCCGCCCGGTATTTCAGGCAAGCCAAATTTCTGTGTGTGACATAGAAAGGAGCGCTATACTGACACGCCCGCAGCGCCGCTCGCGTGCGAGTTCGGTAAAATCTTGACATGTGCTGGCAATTGCGCTATGGTAGCGCGCGTTATGGCAGGTCTCATCATTGCGCCCAAGGCGCGTATTTTCCACGGTCACGATTGGGTGTATGGCACAGAGGTTCGCACGGTGTTCGGTAACCCGCAACCTGGTGATGTGGTGTTGCTCAAGGATCAGCGCGACCGCTACCTTGGCTCTGCTATGTATAACCCCCACTCGCAGATTGTGGCCCGCCGTTTCTCCCGTCGCAAACAGGACCTTGACCGCGATTTCTTTGCCCGCCGCATTTCCCAGGCTGCCATGCTGCGCGAGCGCTGGCTGCCGGGTGAGGAGATGATGCGCCTGGTGTGGAGCGAGAGTGATGGTTTGCCCGGTCTCATCGTGGACCGCTGTGCTGATGTGCTCGTGGTGCAGACGCTTACCATGGCCATGTACCAGCGTCTGGGGCTCATCAAGGACATTCTGGGCGACTTGTTCAACCCGCGCAGCATCATTGTGCGCAATGATTCCCCCATGCTGGTGGCTGAGGGTATTGAGCAGGAGACTTATGTGGCTCATGGCGAGCAGCCGGAGCCCTTCGTGGCCACGGGGCGCGGCATCAAGTTCATGATTGACCTCGCCACTGGTCAGAAGACCGGCCTTTACCTCGACCAGCTGCAGAACTACCAGGAAGTGGCTCAGCTGGCCCGTGGGCGCCGGGTGCTGGACTGCTTCTGCAATCAGGGTGGCTTTGCTCTGGCCTGTGCCAAGGCTGGTGCGGCCAGCGTGACGGCGGTGGACATTTCAGAGGATGCCATTGATTCCGTGCGTAAGAATGCCGAGCTGAATGGCCTGCAGATTGAAGCCATTGCCGAGAATGCTTTCGACTTCCTGAAGCGCGAGAGCGACAAGGTGCGCAATGGTGCCGATCCGAAGTGGGACCTCATCATTCTGGATCCGCCCAGCTTCACGCGCAACAAGAAGAGACTGAACGGCGCTCTGCGCGGTTACAAGGAAATTCACCTGCGCGCCATGCAGATGCTGCCCGTGGGTGGTGTACTTTCCACCTTCAGCTGCTCTCACCACATCAGCGCCGATCTGTTCAAGCAGACCATCGGCGAGGCTGCTGTGGATGGTCACTGCACGCTGCGCCAGACGCATGTGCACGGCCAGAGCCCGGATCACCCCATCCTCCTCAATATCCCTGAAACGGAGTACCTGAAGGGCTTTACCTTTGAGATGGTGCCCGGGCGTTGAGCAACGCCATGAGTGGAATAGTGTATAGGGAGACACTTCTGTATGCCCGCAGCAAAGCCCGCCAGGTGTCCTTGCACCGGCCCCTGCGCACATGTGTCCCAAAGATTGCTGCGCCAAATTGGAGTTCGTCGGGCAGGCGAAGCCTGCGGAACTTTATGCCCCGGAGGGGCTATAGAGGAGAGGCAGGGGTAAGCCCGCGTCAGCGGGCGCAGCCCCTGCAACAAGCAAAACATGACGGAGCCCGCGGAGCGGGT
>JAZOTV010000138.1:0-4497 GCA_045657815.1 Akkermansia sp. | reverse complement strand
GTGGCGGCCAGCTCACCCCACTTCTGCACGCCCAGCTCTGCAGGGGCATCATCCTTGGAGATAGTCGGGAACACCGGGCCGCAGCCCACATAGTCCACCAGCTCCGGATTCACGGCTGCCATTTCAGCCGCATTAGTGACGGTGAGCCCCAGAATCTTATCCGGCCCGATCAGCGCACGTGCCTGCTCCACCGGCATGTCATCCTGGCCGATGTGAATACCATCGGCACCAATTTCCACCGCCAGCGCCACATCATCGTTGATGATGAGTGGCACCCCTGCCCCGCGCAGCATATCGCGCAGCGGCAGCACTTCGGCCAGCATGGTGGCGTGGTCAGAATTCTCGCGGCGGTACTGCACAATACTCACCCCGCCAGCCACGGCACGGCGCACTGTCTCCAACAAACCATAGCGGCAGCGCTCCGGCGTATCCGTCACGAGATACAGATTCAGATTAAAGTCCTTCTTCATGGCAGAAAAGCGGTGTTGAATAATAACGATCTGCGCCATCGGGCATGATAACGACAATATTCCTACCTTCCCATTCCGGACGGGAGGCCAGCTGCGTAGCCGCCCACAGAGCCGCGCCGGAGGAGATGCCCACCAGCACGCCTTCCAGGCGTCCCAGCTCGCGGGCGATGCTCAGCGGAGTATCGTTATCCACGGAAATGACTTCATCGTAAACACTTCTATCCAGCGTGGCCGGGATAAAATTGGCCCCGATGCCCTGAATAGCATGCGGTCCAGGCACGCCTCCTGTCAGCAGCGGGGAGGCCGCAGGCTGCACCGCTACCACATGCACGGCAGGATTCTGTTCCTTCAGGTACCGCCCCGTGCCGGAAATCGTGCCACCGGTGCCCACACCGGCCACCAGCGCATCCACCTGGCCCTCGCAGTCGGCCCAGATTTCCGGCCCCGTAGTGGCATAGTGCGCTGCCGGATTGGCCGGATTCGTAAATTGGCCGGCCACAATGGCGCCGGGTATGGTGCGGGCCAGTTCCTCGGCCTTATCCACCGAGCCCTGCATACCGAGCCCACCGGGGGTGAGAACCACCTCTGCCCCATAAGCCTTGACCAGGTTGCGGCGTTCCACGCTCATGGTGTCGGGCATGGTCAGAATCACGCGGTAGCCTTTGGTGCAGCCGATGGCGGCCAGCCCGATTCCGGTGTTGCCGCTGGTGGGCTCCACGATGGTGCCACCCGGCTGCAAGCGTCCACTGCCCTCTGCATCCTCAATAATGCTGAGCGCCACCCGGTCCTTCACCGAACCCGCGGGGTTGTTCATTTCCATTTTCAGGAACAACCGGGCCTTCAATCCATGGGCGCGGCTGTAATTCTGCACCTCCAGCAGGGGAGTATGCCCCACCAGCTCCGAAACAGCTCCGTATTTCTTCATATTGTGATGAACCCTTTCCGGGTAGAAATGTTGAATCAATCCCCCGTGGGCGAAGTGCCATGCTGCAGCGCCTCCGCAAACGATGCCGGAAGCCCCGTGCGGGATATCTTGTTGCCAGCCTCGGCCACATCATAGGCCACACGGCGCAGATGCAGGGTCGCGGTCTCCGGGCAGTACAGCGCATAGGCTGCGCGCCAGTCCAGGTCGCGCGGCTGTCCCACGGAGCCCGGGTTTATCAGAAAGCGGCTGTCACTGGCCAGGTGCAGCGTGAAATCTCCCCGGGCATCGTACTGGATGTCAATTTTCTCCACCTGCCCCTTGCAGAGGCGGAAAATCGATGCCCGATGAGTGTGACCGTAGAATGAAATGCGATTCCTGACAGAGGAGAACACCTTGCGGGCCTCATTCACATTTGCAATGCGCCCCCAGCGCTTCGGTGCCTCAGGAGTAGCATGCCCCAGCAGGCAATCCTGCCAGGAGGTGTGGTTCGGCAATCTCCGCAGCCAGCGCAGCTGCGCCGGGCTGAGCATATCCTGAGTGCGGTCCATCATCTCCATATACATGGGCACCCCGAACACCGCGCGGTCTACCAGCGCAGCCTCGTGGTTACCCTGCACCGCCGCCAGCAGATGCGGCTGCACCAGCGAAAGACATTCGGACGGGTTGCCGTTGAATCCGATATAATCACCCAGCCCCAGAATCCCCTCAGCGCCGTGGAACTTCATATCGTCCAGCACCGCCTGCAAAGCTTCCAGGTTGGCATGTATGTCGGAAAGAACAGCAACCAGCACCGTTTAACCCTCCTTGAGCAACTGTTGCAAACGCTCCTTGAAGGCAGGGATGCCCTCGCCCATGGCAGCAGAAATCGGAATAATCTCCACCTTCGGGAAACGCTGGCGCAGAATCTCCAGATTCTCGGCTGCACAGGCCTCGTCCATCTTGTTGGCAATAATCACCCAGGGCCGGGCGGCCAGCTCATCAGAGTACAGCTTCACCTCCTTACGCAGGGTCTGTATCGCCTCCACGGGGTCATGCTCCAGGCCGGTCATATCCACCACGAAGAGCAGCAGGTGGCAGCGCATGATGTGGCGCAGAAACTCATGGCCCAGGCCTCGGTTATTCGAAGCTCCTTCGATGATACCGGGAATATCGGCCACGATGCAGCGCTGGTAATCCTCAAACTCCACCACACCCACAATGGGCTGCAGCGTAGTGAACGGATAGCTGGCCACCTTCGGCGTAGCGTTGGAAATTGCGGTGAGCAGCGTGCTCTTGCCGGCATTCGGGTATCCCACCAGACCAGCATCAGCAATACGGCGCAGCCCAAAGAAGAACACTCCACTCTCTGCCTCGGTGCCATACTCGAGCTTCAGCGGAGCCTGGTCCGTTGCCGTGGGGAAATGCCAGTTGCCGCGGCCACCCTTACCCCCCTGGCAAAGCACAAAACGCTCGCCCGGTTCGGTCAGGTCAGCAATCTGCTCCAGCTCGATGCCGTCGCCCTCGCGCTCCAGCCAGGTGGCTTCCTGCATGGTAGCGGCGTTGCTGCGGTACACAATTGTGCCGGGCGGCACCTTGCCGATGACTGTTCGCCCATCCTTGCCGTGCTTGCGGGCGTGCATGCCCGGCATGCCATCCGTGGCCACCAGCTTCGGGTCATAGAAATAATTGCGCAGATCATTCGTACCGGTGCTCACCTCCAGAATCACACTGCCACCATCACCACCATCGCCGCCATCGGGGCCGCCGCGGGGCACAAACTTCTCGCGACGGAACGAGGCAAGCCCGTTCCCGCCCTTACCGGCCTTGGCAAAAATTCGAATATTGTCTACGAACATGCCCAGAGATTAGCTTATTTTCACGCCCTTGGCAAGTCTAAAGCAATGGACAAGCCGCCTTTATGCTCGACACATCAACCGGCACAGAGTAGAATAGGCAACTGGTATGAGCAACGCCCCCCATTCAGAGCTTCCGGACAGCACCCCTGTATCCCCCCTGCCATACGCACACTCCGTGCGCGCCGCAGAGGTGCCGCAGGCCGTGACCTGCCAGATATCAGAGGGTATACCGACATCCGCATCCACCCCGGAGCCCATACCCAGCCGGCGAATCGGCAACTACATGGAAGACATTCTGGCCGCCGCCCGCGAGGAAGCTATAACCGCCTCCCAGATTACCCGAACAGGCGACCTCAATATACAGGAAGAAAATCTCCCCGATTGCCCCATCGCCCCCAAGGAACTGCCCGACGGCACCCTGCTGCATGGCTACCGCGTCCAGCGTTGCATCGGTGGCGGCGGATTCGGTGTTACCTACCTGGCGCAGGAATCCCTGCTCAACCGCACCGTTGTCATCAAGGAAAACTTCCCGCATTCCCTCTGCTACCGCGAGGAAGGCACACTGGATGTCTGCATGCACAGCCCGGAAACCGGGCAGGAGGGATTTGACTGGGCCCTCAGCAATTTTCTGCGCGAGGTCCGACTCCTCGCCACACTCAACCACCCCTGCATTGCCAAAGTATACGCCTATTTCGAGGAACACCGCACCGCCTATTACGTTGTCGAATACATTAACGGCATCTCCCTGGCAAAACTCGCCAGCCAACAGGCAGAAAACGGCTCACCCATCTCCCAATCCAGCCTCTTCGGACTCATGGTGCGCCTGCTCGATGCGCTGGACTACCTCCACAGCCGCAAATTACTGCACCGCGACATCAAGCCGGACAACATTCTCATCACCCGCGCAGGGCTTCCCGTCATCATCGATTTCGGTGCCGCCCGCGAGGCCTATGGCGACCTCGGCACCAATATTGTGGAAACCCCGGGCTTCAGCCCGCCCGAACAAGGCTCTACAAACGGCAACATGGGGCCGTGGACAGACATCTACGCCATGGGCGCCACGCTCTATTACACCCTGACGGGTCTGTGTCTGCCGCCCTCCCGCCAGCGCGAAATCTACGACACAGCCGACCCTCTTTCCACCAATCCGGCTCTGCTGGCCCTCTACGGCCAGCCCCTGCTGGCCAGTATCGACCGCGCTATTGCCCCCAAAGCAGAGAACCGCTACCAATGCGTAGCAGACTGGATGCATGACCTCGCGGCAACG